>DATHJB010000044.1 GCA_035316325.1 Acidimicrobiales bacterium | reverse complement strand
CGAGGAAGAACGCCAGGAGGAGCGGCATCGAGAGGGCGACCATGTGCCAGTACGGGGCGTCGGTGCCGTAGAACCAGGCGCCGGTCAGGTCGGGCTCGGCGGCGTCCCAGAAGAAGCCCAGGACCGAGACGGTGAGATCGGCGACGGCGCCCACGACGGCACCCGCCAGCCCGCTGATGACCGTCTCGACGATGCCGCCAGCGATGTGGGAGCCCAGGTTGAGCAGCGGACTGACGATGACCCCGAGCAGCTTGAAGGGGTTGGGGAAGGAGAAGGCCAGCAGGTCAGGGCTCATTGTGCGACCCCCACCCGTGTGAACCCCGCGAGGGTCTCGTCCAGGTACGCCGCGGCCCACGGCTGTGCGCCCGCTTCGAGCTGGGGCGTCGGACCCTCGGTCTCGGTCACGTCGGCGACGCGCCAGTCGTCGGTGTCCCACGACAGCTCGAAGGTGAGCGTCCGCCACCCCGACTGGGGCACGGCGACACCGTCGGCCGACAGGATGCGCACGATCCAGACGCTCACGACAGCCCGCTCTTCGCTGAAGGAGTCGAGCCTCGTGGCCAGGGGCGACACGACGTACCAGGCGACGCCCGTTGTCTCCTGGAGCTCGTCGCGGAGCAGCCGGACGTCATCGACGAGGGGTTCGACGAGCCGACCAAGCGCATCGGGGGCGATCACGGCCTCGGCGGCGGGGATCAGTTGCTCGTCGCCGAGGTACAGCCACGACTGGGCCGCCGTGGCGAAGCTCATGCCCGCGGCGATGGCGCCTCGCTCCGAGTGCTCGAACCCCACGCCGACACCGCCGATCGACGACCGCGGCCCGGGCCCAGCCGGCGTGGGCTCCCCGGTGCCCTGGGCGTCGGTGCCGTCGTCGCCCGCGTCGGTGCTACCGCCGCCCTCGTCGATCGAGGGCTCCGGGACGGAGCTTGGCCGCTGCACGGGCTCCGTCCGGTCGGGCGTGCCGCTGCAGGGACCGAGCAGCAGGACGAGCCCGGTGGCACCGAGGGCCGCGGCGATCAGGAGGCGCCGGTTGCGGCGCTGCTTTCGTATGCGCCGCACGTCAGCCCCCGAGCGCGTGGCTGTAGAGGGCGTTGACGATCTCCGGCGCGAGGCCGACGAGGATGGCCCCGACGGCCCCGCCGCCGGCCAGCGCCGTTCCGGTCACGGCCATCGAGCTACCGCCTGTCCGGCGCGCCCACGCGAACAGGCCGCCGCCCGCCACCACCGCGGCGACGCACGCCCAGAGGGCGTACTGGCCCAGCCAGTCGAGCAGGCCCTGGATCGCCACACTGCCGGGCGCCCCGTCGGCGGTGGGGTGGAGGTCGACGCTGGCCGGCGGCGCGTCCACCGTCGTCGTCGACGGGCTCGGCGGCGGGAAGGGAGTCTGGTCGGGGTCGAAGGGGTTCTGCGGTGGCCACTGCTGGGCCAGGGTGAAGAGCCTGTAGACGGCGTTCAGCAAGTAGGAGCTCCTTGAGGAAGGGATGGCTGTCCCCCTCTACGGCGCCCCAGGAGCGAATTCCCTATCGCTCGATCGAGAGAAAATCCGCGAAGCGGCCGCCGTAGTAGGCGATGCCGAACAGCTCCCGCTCCCGTAGCGGCCCCGGAAGGCAACTCGGGTGCCTCACGACCCTCCTCACCGCGCCGCTGCTCGCTGTCGGCGGGATCGCCTTCCTCGCCGGCGGCGGAACGTCCAACCACGACATGACCGCGGTGGCTGCCGCGGCAGGCATTCCGCCCCGTGTCGCTACCGCCTACCGCAGCGCCGCCGGCGGGTGCCCTGGCCTCGACTGGACCCTCCTCGCGGCGGTCGGGGCCGTCGAGACCCGGCACGGCCAGACCGGCGCCGCCCAAGCCGACCCAGGCTCAGGCGAGGTCCTGCCGTGGATCTTCGGACCCAGCCTCGACGGCCAGAACGGAACGGCCGCCATGCCCATTGGGCCCTGGGTCGGCTGGTGGGGGCTCACCGGCCCTTGGACCCAAGCCGTAGGTCCGATGCAGTTCCTCCCGTCGACATTCGAGGCCAACGCCGTCGACATCGACGCCGACGGGACCGCCAGCCCTCACGACGTCGACGACGCAACGGCAACCGCCGCTGCCTACATCTGCCAGGCCGCCGGAGGCCACGTCGACGGCCCCGCCGAGGTGGCCCGGATCTACAACCCCGGCGACCCGACCTACGCCCGCAAGCTCGCCGAGGAACAGGACGCCATCCAAGCGAGCCTCCGATCCAATGCTCCGCCGACCCTCGCCACAGCGTGCCCGGTAGCCGGCGAGATCGAGTTCACCGACACGTTCGGCGCGCCCCGGTCAGGTGCCCGCCGGCACCAGGGCGTCGACATCTTCGCCCCGCAGGGAACCGCCGTCGTTGCCCCCGCCAGCGGCACCGTCGAGCACCGGGACAACCCGGTGGGCGGCCTGTCCTACCACCTGACCGCCGACGACGGCACCTACTACTACGGCACCCACCTCTCGGCCTACGAGAACGTCGGCATCGGCCACGTCGAGGCCGGCACGGTCATCGGCTACGTCGGCAACACCGGCAACGCCCGGACCACCCCATCCCACCTCCACTGGGAGATCCACCCCTCCGGCCGAGCCACCCCCGCCATCAACCCCACCCCGGCGACAGTCGAGCTATGTGGACGAGCCGAGTGAGTCTGAATGGGCCGTGGGTCCCATCGACGAGCGCAGGCTCACCTGGACCGGTCCGCCCGGGAGCCGTCGGTCGTACCAGGCGGCTCGCTATCCCTCGAGGTACCTCATGCAGCCATCAACGCCTCCTCCTGCTCATCGCGACATGGAACCGTGGACGGCATGTCTGATTTCAGCCATCGGCTACGCGCTCGTTCACGCCTCTTTCGAGCCAGGCCACGGCGAGATCCCGACGGTCGGCACCTCGTTCGCAAGCCAGGATGCGAACGACCAGCAGACTGATAACCCGAGCCGACCGCCAGGATCTCTCAGACGCTAGGACCACAGCCCAGCGCCTGGAGACACTCAACCAGACTGATGCCGATCGCCTCGTTGGTGCCAACCCATGGCCGCGGAGCGTGCTGGCGTCGGCGACGTTGGCGATGTCGATGCCGGCCGGCTTGGTGACCGGCTCCCAGGAGATCACGGTGTCGTCGTGGTCGGTGACGGCGCCCTCAGCAGGCGACAGCACTGTCGGGTCGGCGAGGATGTCGTGGGAACCTGTCCATCCGCGCCATCGAACCACTGTCGCCATCGCCCCGACCCGCCCGAAGGGCACGCCCTCCTCAATCGTCGCCACATCGATCCCGGTCGTCGGCGGACGCTGTGGGCCGTGGGCCGGTTCTGCGCTCTTCCTGAAGCGACCGTCAGCGATGTTGTGTGCCTCCGACCCGGTGTTCAGGGGTAGGTGACCGTCAGACTAG
>DATHJB010000043.1 GCA_035316325.1 Acidimicrobiales bacterium | reverse complement strand
ACTCGCCAGCCTGCCGGGGAACCAGCCGGCTACGGCTAGGGCAACGTCGGGACCAGCCCGAACTCCTCGCGCATCGCCGTCTCGGCCGCCCGCACCGCCCGGCGGTGGGCCTTGAAGAGGACGTCGCGGTCGGTGACGTCGCCGCCGATGCCGTCACGGAGCGCCCGGACGGCGGAGGCCAGGGCGGCGAGGCAGTCGCGGGTGGTCGGCGACGTCGCCATGAGGAAACTGGGGCTGAGGGTGGCGGTGAACTGCTCGTAGGCGACGTCGATCGGCCGCATGGTGGTGCCCGGCTCGACGGACGCCTCGGCGGCGACGGGGTACTTGGCGACGCCGTAGAAGCGGGTGGCGGCGGTGATCATGGCGACGTAGGCGTCGAAGCGCCGGTTCTCGAAGCGGATCTCGTCCTCCCGGACCTGCTCCTCCCGGAGCCGCCGCAGGTCGTGCCGCCGCCGGGCCGCCTCCTGCGCCGACGACGAGGCGAACCCCAACACGGCCCCCGCCACCACTCCCCCGAACCCGAGCCACGCCGCTTCCCCGATGTCCATCGCCCCGGAGCCTACGTAGGAGCCACCGCGCGCTGTGGAGCATGCTGTAGCGATGCAGTTCCTGGTGTGTGGCTACGACGGCGACGACGACGAGGCGCTCGAGCGACGGATGAAGGTGCGCGAGGCCCACCTGGCGCACGGCGACGAGCTGTGGGCGCAGGGCAACATGGTCATCGCCGTGGCGCTGCTCGACGGTGACGACCGGATGGTCGGCTCGGCGATCGTCGTCGACTTCCCCACCCGGGACGACGTCGACCGCTGGTTGGAGCGGGAGCCCTACGTGGTGGGCGACGTGTGGCGCCGGGTGGAGATCACCCCGTGCCGGCTGGGGCCGAGGTTCGCCGACCTGCCGGGGCCAGGTCAGGGCCAGGGCGAGAACCGCGGCTAGCCGTGCCCTGGTGCGAAGGCTGCAGCCGCTTCCTGAACCCCAACACCCTCCACGCCGACGGGACGTGCCCGGAGTGCGGCCGCACCGTCGCCGACCCCGAGACCGTGCAGCAGGCCGCCGCCGGCCCGACGAAGGCCCCGTGGCACTTCAAGCTCCTCGTGGCCGTCACGGTGATCTACCTGACCTGGCGGATCATCCAGATGATCAGCTGGGTGGTCCTGTAGCTGCGCTAAGGTGGCAGTTCCCCCTCGGGATGTGGCGCAGTTTGGTAGCGCACTTGACTGGGGGTCAAGGGGTCGCAGGTTCAAGTCCTGTCATCCCGACCGAGGAACATGCAGACCAGAGCCACTCCCCCGGGGGTGGCTCTTCTGCTTCCCGCACTCAGTCGAGACAGAACTCGTTGCCCTCGATGTCCTGCATCGCGATGCACGACTCGTTGTCGTCATCGGCAGCCAGTAGCTGGACGCGTGTCGCGCCGAGCGCGAGCAGTCGTGCGCATTCGGCCTCCAGCGTGGCCAGGCGCTCCTCACCCACGAGCCCGGTGCCAACTCGCACGTCGAGATGCACCCGATTCTTGACGACCTTGCCTTCGGGAACGCGCTGGAAGAACAGTCGCGGGCCCACACCTGAGGGATCGACGCAGGCGAACGCCGAACCCTGTTTCTCCGGCGGCCGTGCGCGATCGAAGTCGTCCCAAGTGGCAAACCCCCTCGGGGGCGGCGGTACGACGTACCCCAACACCTCGCACCAGAAGCGAGCGACACGCTCAGGTTCTGCGCAGTCGAAGGTGACTTGGAACTCAGTCATCGGAGGTCCTGAGGGTCCACGTCGTCTGTCTATCGCCCACCGCTCTTGACCGCGACCTCATTTTGTGCCGCTCCTGACGCCGGCACGTGTTGACGCGGGGACGTACTGTGCGGGCAGATGTATCGGTCGTTTCGGTTCGTTCCTCCTGAACCGCGGCCCGACTCGTTGACGCGGCCTCGGCTGTTGCGATCGTTGCTGGGCCGTTGGCAGCATCGCGTCACCGCGCTGACCGGCGGGGCGGGGTTGGGGAAGACGACGTTGCTCGCCCAGGCGATCGCCGAGAACCGCCTGGCGCCCCGGGGCGAGGACGTGTGGATCGGGGTCGAGGAGCTCGACGCCGACGCCGATCGGCTGGCCCGGGTCGTGGCCGCGGCGGTCGCCGGGCGCGACGAGGACGATCCCCACCACGGCGCCCGCACCGCGGCAACCCCGGAGCCCGCCGCGGTGGCCGCCTCGGTCTGGCACCGGTCGCCCACCGAAGCCTGCATCGTCCTCGACGACGTGCACCTGCTCCCGGTGGGCTCGACGGGCGCCGCCTGGCTGGCCGACCTGGTTGCGGCCCTGCCGGCCAACGGCCACGTGGTGGTCGCCAGCCGTACCGAGCCGCCGATCCCGCTGACCCGGATCGGGGTCCAGGGTTCGGTGCTGCGCCTCGGCGAGGACGACCTGCGGTTCTCCGACGACGAGCTGTCCGGCTTCGCCGCCCGCCGGGGCCTCGAGACCCGCCGCTTCGGTGACACGGGCGGGTGGCCGGCGATGGCCGAGCTGGCGGCGAGCGTCGAGAGCCGCTTCGCCGGCACCTACCTCTGGGAGGAGGTGCTGGAGCCGCTGGGCACCGTGCGCCGCCATCTGCTCGCCGTGCTCTGCGACCTTGGCGGGGCCGACGAGGATCTGGTCTCGGCGGCGATCGGCACGCCCGTCGACCTCGCGTCCGCGCTCGACAGCATCCCGCTGGTCGCCCAGGGCGGCGACGGCTGGTACGTACCGCACGGCCTGTGGCGCAACGCCCCCGGCATCGAGCTGGGTCCCACGGAGCGGGGCCAGACCCGGCGCCGGGCCGTCGAGCACCTCAACGACCGGGGCCGTTTCGACGACGCCTTCTCGCTGCTGCAGGGCGCCGACCTGTGGGACGCCGCCCCGCCGGTGCTGCGATCGGCGTGCCTGGCGATCGATCAGCTGGTTCCCAACCAGCTCGGCCGCTGGCTGGCGATGAGCCCCGACAGCGTGCGCGAGTCGCTGGCGGGCCGGTTGGCGACGGGCGTGCACACCACGTTCACCTCTCCCGACCGGGCGGTGGCGCCGCTGCGGGAGGCGGCGACCCGGGGCCGCGCCGACGGCGACGTCGACGCCGAGATGGCGGCCATCGCCCAGCTCGGCCAGATCGCCTGGTGGCGTCAGGACCTGAGCGCGCTCGGCGACCTGGCCGGCCGGGTCCTCGAGGTGGAGCCGACCGGGCATCCGGTGGCCCGGGCCTTGGCCTCGATCGCCCGCGCGCTGCTCGCCGACCTCGACGGCGACGACGTCACGGTCGTCGCCGAGCTGGGCAGCATCGACTCCACGGTGCTCGACACGGTGTGGGAGATCTCCGCCGGCTGGCTCTGCGGGGTGGTCCAGCTCGACCTGGGCGACCTGGCCGGCGCGACCGAGATCGTCGACCGGTTGACGCCCTCGGATGCCGCCATGCACCACGTCGTCGACGCCCTCCGCCTGCGCATCGCCTGGCGGGAGGGTCAGGTCGACGAGGTGCTGGCCAAGCTGCCGGCGGTGATCGCCGCCGAGGAGCGGGGCGGGGCCACCTACAGCGTCCACATCGGCCAGATCCTGGGCAGCGTCGTGTTCTCGCACGCCGGTGATGTCGCCGCCGGCCGTCGCTACCTCGACGACGCGCTCATGACCGCCCCACCGCCACCGGCCGGCCGGCTGTCGGCGCAGGTCGCGTCGGCGACCGCGTCGCAGCAGTTGGCGGAGGACGACGAGGCGGCCGCGGTGGCCACGCTGCGCGAGGCGCTCGCCGACCACGGGCTCGACGCCGGCCAGGACCGCCGGGCGTGGCGGCAGATCATGGCGACCAGCTACGTCCTGCTCCCCGAGACCCGGGCCCACTGGGACGCGGTCCCGCTGCGGGGGCACCTCGGCCTGGCCCGCGATCTCGCCGTCGCCGTCGTGTCGATGCGCGAGGGCGGAGCCGACAAGGTGGTGCGACGCCTCGACCTCGGCGACCTCGGGGTCGTCCGGGCTGCGCTGCACCATCGGCTCGCGGCCGAGCTGGCGGTCGGGCTGACCGCCATCGGCCGGACCGAGGGCCGGACACTGCTCGAGCTGCTCGGACCGCCGGGCCGCGCCGCGGTGCGCGACACGGTGCGGGGCCGGGCCGGCCAGGCCAAGGCGGCCCGGGCGCTGCTGGCCGCGGTACCGGCGCCCCCGCCGCAGACCACCTACCTGCGGGTCCTGGGCCCGCTCGGCGTCCACCGCGACGGCTGGGACAGCGACGACGTCGCCGACCCCGACCTGCGCCGCGCCCGCCTGCAGGAGCTGGTCGCGTTCCTCGTCGGGCACCGGCGGACGACCCGGTCCGCGATCACCGCCGCTCTCTGGCCCGACCACGACGAACGCTCGGCCGGCAACAACCTGAGCGTCACCCTGAACCACCTCCTCCGGCTGCTGGAACCGTGGCGGGACGCCGGCGAGCCCGCCTACCTGCTGCGCCTGGAGGGCCCGGCGGTGCAGCTGGTCACCGGCGAGCACCTCCACCTCGACGTCGACCGCTTCGACGAGCACCTGCGGGCCGCGTCCGAGGCCGAGGCCGACGGCGCCCCGTCGGTCGCGCTCGAACACCACCTGGCCGCCGTCGACCTCTACCGCGACCAGCTCCACGCCGACCTGCCCGAGACCGACTGGTTCGCCCTCGACCGCGAGCACTACCGGTCCCGCTTCGTCGCCGCCGCGGTGCGGGCCGGGCAGCTGCTGCTGAGCATGGGCGACGTCGACCGGGCCCAGACGATGGCCCACCGCGCCCTCGGCGTCGACCCGTGGGCGGAAGCGGCGTACACCGTGCTGGTCGGCGCGGCCCTCACCCGCCACGACCGATCGGCCGCGCTGCGGATGCTGGGCCGGTGCCTCGACGCCCTCAAGGACCTGGGCGTCGACCCGTCGGACTCGACGCAGCAGCTGCAGCGCCGGCTCCTGCCGGTCGGCGCCTGACAGCTTCGACGCGACGGCGACGCTCGCCGCCCGCGCTATGGTCGGAGCGGCGGAAGGGGTGGGACCATGCCGTTGTTCCTGGTGGAACGGAACTTTGCGGAAGACCTGGAGCTGGGCGCTGACGAGGTGCTGGGCATTCGGGCGGTCAACGACGACGTCGGGGTGCGCTGGGTGTACTCGTTCCTGAGTGCCGACAAGCGCAAGACCTACTGCCTGTACGAGGCACCCAACGTGGAGACGATCCGGGAGGCGGCGCGGCGCAACGGCATCCCGGCCGACGTCATCGTCCCGGTCAGCGAGCTGGTGCCCGACGCCATCGTGGCCGGCGCCGGCGCCGGCGCCGACGTCGGCGTCGAGCCCTCGAGCACCTAGTCGCCGACGAGGCCGCGGCGTAGCGCCCAGGCCGCCGCCTCGGTGCGGTTGGTGCAGCCCGTCTTCTGCAGGATCGAGCGAATGTGGTTGGCCGCGGTGTGCTGGCTGATGTGCAGCCGCGCGCCGACCTCGCGGTTGGTGCAGCCCTCCGCCAGCAGCGGCAGCACGGCGAGCTCCCGGCGGGTCAGCCCGCTGTTCCGAGCGGAAGCCCCGGCAGTGGGTCGGGGCAGCGCCGCCGAGGCCCGGTCCAGGAGCTCGGCGGTCTGCGCCGCGAGCCGCGCCATCCCGCTCCCCCGGGCGACCTCGTGGCTGGCGCGCAGCAGCGCCGCGGCCCGCTCCAGGTCACCCGGCCGGCCCCGGTCGACCAGGAACCGCCCGTAGGCGGCCTGCGTGCGGGCCAGCCACACCGGCATCCGCGTACGCCGGTCGATGCGCAGGGCCAGCTCGAAGTGGGCCTCGGCGTCGCGGTCGCGCCCCAGCAGGGCCGCGAGCCCCCCGAGGTAGCGGTCGACCGCGCCGTAGGCCGCCAGCAGGTTGCCCACCTGGACGATCAGCCCGCGGGCCGGTACCAGCTCCCGGTAGACGGCCTCGGCCGCGGCCCGATCGCCGAGCAGGACGCTGGTGTCGGCCAGGTAGCTGAGCGACGCCCACCACAGGGAGTCGCGGGGCACGGCCTCCAGCTCGTCGGCCACCAGGTGGTCCAGCTCGCGGGCGGCGTCGGCGTGCAGGCCCAGCTCGGCGTAGAGCACCGCCAGGGCGGGACGCCACGTGGCGCCGGCCTGGTCGAACCGGGCCACCGCCTCGACCAGCGGGCGGGCCTCGTCGAGCAGGCCCTGCTCGCGCCGGATGCTGAACATCTGCACCCCGTAGCCGCCCGCGGCGTCGTTGCCGGACAGGAAGCCGGCCAGGTCGTCGGCCTCCTCGGCCATCGACTCGGCCTCGGCGAAGCGGCCCTCCCCCATGGCCAGCAGCGCGCTGGCCTGCAGGTCGAGCACCCGGAACAGCGGCTGGCCGATGCGGGAGCTGAGCGCCCGGTGACGGGCCGCGATCGTGCGCGCCTCGTCGACGTCGCCGGCGGTCACCTCGGCGAACATGAGCTTGTCGAGCGCGCCGAGCTCCCATTCGAGGTCGTTCTCGGCCCGCGCCACCTCGATGAGCTCGCGGGCGTAGTGCCGCAGGAGGTCGAGGTTGGCGGGCGTCCAGGGCGTGAACAGCGCGGCCCCGTACGCCACGCGCAGCGTCTCGGGATCGCCCAGCTCGCGTGCCGCCGCGATCGTCGTCTCGGCGATCTGCTCGGCCTCGTCGCCGTGGCCCGAGAACGAGAGCGCGCGCCCCAGGCCGGCCTGGACCCGCAGCGCCACGGCCGGGTCGGACGCCAGCGGCAGCGCGGCCCGCAGCATCTCGCCGGCCCGGCCGCCGTGGAGCGCAGCCCGCCAGTTCGCGTCGTCGTAGGCCAGGGCGGCGGCGACGACGAGGTCCGGCTCGTCGAGGGCTCGGGCGAGCTCGGTGACCTCGCTGCAGCGGTCCTGGGCGGCGGCGACGTCACCGGCCCGCATCCGGGCGTCGGCCAGCTCGAGCAGCAGCTCGCAGCGCTGCCGGTCGGGTGGGGCCAGCGGCAGGACCGCCTCGTACAGGCGGGCGGCGTCGTCGTAGGCCACGGCCCGTCGAGCCGCGTCGGCCGCCCGCCGCCCCGCCTCGACCGCCTCCCCGGCAGCCAGCACCGGCACCGCGGCCAGGCTGTGGCGCGCGATCTCGGCCACGGCCCGCTCGCCCTCGACCTGCTCCAGCGCCCGGGCGACGTCGAGGTGCTGCGAGCGCCGGGCCCCGGCGGACAGTGCGTCGACGACCGCCCGGCTGACCAGCGCGTGCACGAAGCGATGCTCTCCGGGCCCGCCCTCCTCGACGATGTGGGCCCGCACGGCGGGGTCGAGCAGCTCCATCACCCGCCGGACGTCGGTCCCCGAGGCGGTCGCCAGCACCGCCAGCGAGAAGCGCGTGCCGACGACCGCGGCCAGGTGCACGAGCCCGCGGGTCTCCTCCGGCAGGCGGTCGAGGCGGGCCGCGACCACCTCGCGGACGCCCTCCGGGCTCGACACCGCCTCCAGCGGACGGGCCACTCGCCAGCGCCCGCCGAACTGCACCAGGTCACCGGCGTCGACCAGGTGGCGCCACAGCTCGCCCAGGAGGAAGGCGTTGCCGCCGGTCTCGTCGGCCAGCACGTCGACGGCCGGCTCCAGGGCCGGGACGAGGTCGTGACCGGCCGCGGCCCGGACGAACGAGCGGACACCGTCGCGGTCGAAGCCGGGCAACGTCACCCGGCTCACGCCGGCCTGGCGCCGCAGGTCGGGCAGGGCGGCCTTCAGGTCGTTGCCCACCTCGGCAGGCGTCGAGCGGTAGGTGGCGACGATGCACACGGGCGCCGCTCCGGGGCTCCGGATGACGTGGTCGAGCAGCTCGACGGTGGGCCGGCGCGCCCAGTGCAGGTCGTCGAGCACCAGCAGCAGCGGCCGGCGTGACGCCAGCGCGGCGACGAACGTCGCCACCGCGCTGAACAGCTGGAACCGCTCGGCCCCCGGGTCGCTCGCCCGGCCCGGCGATGCTGGCCCGGGGCCGGCCGCACCGGCTCCGGCCGCCCCGACCGCCGCAGGACCGACGTCGTCGCCCGCGTCGCCCAGCCGAGGGAGCAGCCGGGCCATCTCGTCGGCCCGGCCCCGCAGCAACCAGGCCCGGGTCGGGGCGTCGAGGCTGGTCATCAGCTGGTCGACGGCCATCGTGAAGGGCTCGTACGGGACGGACGGCTGCTCGCTGCAGGCGCCGTACATCACGGCCCCGCCGCGCTCGTGCACCCAGCGGCTCAGCTCGGTCACCAGGCGGGTCTTGCCGGACCCGGCCTCGCCGCCCACCAGCACCACCCGACGGCCTCCGGCGGACGCCAGCGACCAGGTGCGCGTCAGCGACTCCCACGCCTCACGCCGCGCCACGAAGGGGTACTCGGCGCCGAGCCCCAGGACCGCCGGGAGCGGCACGTCGACCGCGGCCGCGGGAGCGGCCAGCGTCGCCGAGGCCTCGACGCAGTCGACCGTGCCCAGGCTGCCGGCCGCCACCGGTCCGGCCGGCACCCAGCGGATGCCCCCGTTGCGGCCCGGTGCCGGAGCGAGCGCGGCCAGGGTCGTGGTGGTCACGATGTGGCCACCACCGGCCCGGCGGGCCCGCTCGGCCAGCGCTTCGGCGATGTCGTAGGCCGGGCCCGCCCACCAGTCGCCGCTGGTCGTGAGCTCGCCGACGGCCAGGCCGACCGCGGCGCCCTCGTCGGCGACGTGCTGCGCGGCGGTGACCGCGGCACCGACCGAGTCGAACAGGACGACAGTGCGGTCGCGCCCCCGCGACAGCACCTGCCCCTCGCCTCCCGACCACTCCCCCGACCCCACGGCCACGAGGACGGTCGCGGTCATCGTCCGCACGCCAGCCACCGGTCGAGAGTAGTCAGATCTGATCAGTTCGGCCTGAGCAGTTCCGCGCCGGAAGTAGGTCAGGCCTGGTCATGTGGGCCCGCCGGTCGCTCCGTACGGTCCCTGCCATGACGACGACCGAACAGGCAGCCGACGTGCTCACCGAGGACATGCTCGGACGGTTCGACGAGCGGGCACCCATCTACGACCGCGAGAACCGCTTCTTCCAGGAGGACTTCGACGAGCTACGGGCCAGCGGCTACCTGAACGTGGCCCTGCCCCGGGAGCTGGGCGGCTCGGGGCTGTCGCTCGCCGAGGTCAACCGGCTGCAACGCCGGCTGGCCTACCACGCCCCCGCGACGGCCCTCGCCGTCAACATGCACATCTACTGGGTCGGGCTGGCCGCCGACCTGCAGCGCATGGGTGCGCCCGGCGGCGACTGGATCCTGGCCAAGGCGGCCGCCGGCGAGATCCTGGCCGCGGGCCACGGCGAGGCGGGCAACGACATCCCGGTGCTGATGTCGTCGTCGCAGGCCGACCGGGTCGACGGCGGCTGGGAGATCACGGCGCACAAGATCTTCGGCAGCCTCTCCCCCGTCTGGACCTACCTGGGTGTGCACGCCCTCGACACCTCCGACCCGGCCGGGCCGCGGGTGCTGCACGGGTTCGTGCACCGCGACGCGCCCCGCTGCCGGATCGAGGAGACCTGGGACGTGCTCGGCATGCGCGCCACGGCCTCACAGGACACCCTGCTCGACCGGGCCTTCATCCCCGACGACGACGTGGTCATGCTCTCCCCTGCCGGATTCGCCGGAGCGGGTCCGTACCACGTCGCCCTGTTCGCCTGGGCGCTGCTGGGCTTCGCCGGCGTCTACCTGGGCATCGCCCGGCGGGCGTTCGACGAGGTCCTGGCGATGCTGCCGCGGCGGTCGTCGGTGGCGCTCACCCGCTCGATGGCCTACCACCCCGAGGTCCAGCACATGGTGGCCGAGATGCGGATCGCCCTCGAGGCGGCCACCGCCCACCTCGACCGGGTGTGCGACGACTGGAGCACCGGCGTCGACCACGGCGGCGACTGGCCCGTGAAGATCATGGCGTGCAAGCACGACGTGGTCTCGCGGGCGTGGTCGGTGGTGGACACCGCCCTCGACGTGTCCGGCGGCTCGGGGATCTTCAAGCGGACGCGGCTGGAGCAGCTGGTGCGTGACGCCCGCCTCGGCCGGATCCACCCGGGCAACCCGATGATCACCCACGAGCTGGTCGGCAAGCTCAGCCTCGGCATCAACCCCGACGAGCAGCCCCGCTGGGGCTGACCCTTCCTGGCGGAAACCCTGGCAGAAACCCTGGTGGGAGCCGGTCCGTGAGGACCGGCTCCTGCCGTCGGGGGGACTCGACGCACCCGTCGCCACCTACTGGCCCGAGTTCGGCGCCCACGGCAAGGACCGGATCACGGTGGCGCACGTCATGGGCCACACCGCCGGCCTGCCCGGCTGGGACCCGCCGATCACCCCCGACGAGATCCTCGACTGGGACCGCGTCACCACCGCCCTGGCTGCCCAGGCCCCGTGGTGGGAGCCGGGCACCGCGTCCGGCTACCACGCCGTCACCCAGGGCTTCCTCGAGGGCGAGGTGGTCCGGCGGGTGACGGGCCGCACGATCGGGACGTTCTTCCGCGACGAGGTCGCCGAGCCGCTGGGCGCCGACTTCCACATCGGCCTGCCCGAGTCGGAGGACCACCGCACCGGCCGGATGGTCCCACCCGAGGAGGCCATGGACGCCGCCGCCGTCGACCCGACCAGCGTGGCGGCGCGGGCCCTGCTCAGCTGCCCGCTCTCCGGCGCCGAGCCGAACACCCGGGCCTGGCGGGCGGCCGAGATCCCCGCCGCCGGCGGCACCGGCAACGCCCGCTCGGTGGCGCGGGTGCACGCGGCGCTGGCCAACGGCGGCAGCGTCGACGGGGACAAGTTGTAACAGTGAAGGCGAAGCCCTTCGCCACTTGGGGCGGCGGCGGGGTGGTTGGTATGGGCTGCTCTCCACCGAGGGCGTCGAGCGGATCTTCGTCGAGCAGTGCCACGACGTCGACCAGGTGCTGGGCGTGAAGATGCGCCTCGGCACCGGGTTCGGGCTGATGAACGACATCGTGCCCCTGAGCCCCAACCCGCGGTCGTGCTTCTGGGGTGGTTGGGGCGGCTCCGTCGCCGTGCTCGACCTCGACGCCCGGCTCTCGGTCGCCTACGTGATGAACCGCATGGCCGGCGGCCTGGTCGGCGACCTCCGGGGCGCCATGGTCGTCCTCGCCGCCTACCAGTCCCTCTGACGAAATCGGTTCGGACCCGCCAGGGGTGGTCGGTAGCTTGGCGACGTGGTCGGGAACGAGTCGCGTCTCCGGTTGACGTATCCGGAAGACCTCCCGATCACGGCACAGCGGGAGACGGTGCTCGACGCCATCCGTGACCACCAGGTCGTCGTGGTCGCCGGCGAGACCGGGTCGGGGAAGAGCACGCAGCTGCCCAAGTTCTGCCTGGAGCTCGGCCGCGGCGGCGAGCACGGGCTCATCGGCCACACGCAGCCCCGCCGTCTCGCCGCCCGCACCGTGGCCGCCCGCATCGCCGAGGAGCTCGGCACCGAGATCGGTGACCTGGTCGGCTACAAGGTCCGCTTCTCCGACCACGTCGGCGACCAGACCATGGTCAAGCTGATGACCGACGGCATCCTCCTCGCCGAGCTGCGCCGCGACCGTGAGCTGCGCCGGTACGACACGCTCATCGTCGACGAGGCCCACGAGCGCAGCCTCAACATCGACTTCCTCCTCGGCTACCTCACCGACCTCCTCCCCCGCCGCCCCGACCTGAAGGTGATCGTCACCTCGGCGACCATCGACACCGAGCGGTTCGCCCAGCACTTCGACGCCCCCGTGGTGGAGGTGTCCGGGCGGGGCCACCCGGTGGACGTCCGCTACCGCGAGCCGGAGGGCGGCGACCAGATCGACGCCATCCGGGGCGCGGTCGACGAGCTGCGCAAGGAGGGCCCCGGCGACATCCTGGTGTTCCTCAGCGGCCAGCGCGAGATCCACGACACCGCCCGCGCCCTGAGCGAGGCCCAGCTCCCGCAGACCGAGGTCCTGCCGCTGTACGCCCGGCTGTCGGCCGCCGAGCAGCAGCGGGCCTTCCGCCCCGGCCGCCACCAGCGCCGCATCGTGCTGGCGACCAACGTGGCGGAGACGTCGATCACGGTCCCGGGCGTCCGCTACGTGGTCGACACCGGCACCGCCCGCATCTCCCGCTACAACCGGCGCACCAAGCTGCAGCGCCTCCCGATCGAGCCGGTGAGCCAGGCCTCCGCCAACCAACGGGCGGGGCGCTGCGGCCGAGTGGCGCCCGGCATCTGCATCCGCCTCTACGGCGAGGACGACTTCGACGCCCGGCCCGCGTTCACCGAACCCGAGATCCTCCGCACCAACCTCGCCTCGGTCATCCTGCAGATGGCGGAGCTGGGGTTGGGTGACGTCGAGTCGTTCCCGTTCATCGACCCGCCCGACGCCCGGGCCGTGCGCGACGCGGTCGCCCTGCTGGTCGAGCTGGGGGCACTGGTCCCCGACCGCGACGAGCTGACGCTCACCGCCGACGGCCGGCGCATGGCCCGCCTGCCGGTCGACCCCCGCTTCGGGCGGATGCTGCTCGCCGCCGAGGCCAACGACTGCCTGCGGGAGGTGACGGTCATCGTGGCCGGCCTGTCGATCCAGGACCCCCGGGAGCGCCCGACCGGTGAGGAGCAGAAGGCCGACGAGCTGCACGCCCGGTTCAAGGTGCCGGGCTCCGACTTCCTCGCCTACCTCAACCTGTGGGAGCACCTGGCCACCGAGCAGCGCGCCCGGACGAGCAGCGCGTTCCGCCGGATGTGCCGGGCCGAGTACCTGAACTTCGTGCGGGTGCGCGAGTGGCAGGACCTGGTCCGCCAGCTCCGGGAGGCTGCCCACGAGCTGCACCTGCGCCGCAACGACCGTCGCGAGCACCCCGCCGCGCCGGACGACGTCCACCGGTCGCTGCTGGCGGGGCTGCTGTCGCACGTGGGGATGTGGGACCGGGCCAAGAGCGACTACCGGGCCGCCCGCCAGGCCCGCTTCACCGTCGCGTCCCGCTCGACGCTGGCCCGCTCGACGCCGGCGTGGGTGATGGCCGGCGAGCTGGTGGAGACCGGGCGCCTGTGGGCCCGGGTGGTGGCCCGCATCGACCCGTCGTGGATCGAGCCCCTGGCCGGGCACCTGGTCAAGCGCTCGTACGGCGAGCCGCGCTGGAGCCGGCGGCGGGGCACGGCGCTGGTCGACGAGCAGGTGACGCTCTACGGCCTGCCGATCGTGCCGGGGCGACCGGTGCCGCTGGAGCGCCTCGACCCGGACGAGGCCCGGGCGCTGTTCGTCGAGCACGCCCTGGTGGACGGCGACTGGGACGACGACGGTCGCTTCCCGTTCCTCGACGCCAACCGGCTGGTGCTCGACAAGGCGCGGGGCCTGGAGGCGCGGGCCCGGCGCGCCGACCTGGTGGTGGACGAGCGGCGCCTGGCGGAGCTGTACGACGAGCGCCTGGCCGACGACGTGGTGTCGGCGCGGGAGTTCGGGCGCTGGTGGAAGGAGACCTCTGGCCACGACCCGGACGCGCTCACCTTCACGTTGGACGACCTGCTCGGCCTCGATGCCGCGGAGGTCGACACCGGTGGCTTCCCGCTCACCTGGACCCCGCCGGGTGCAGCTGACCTCGTGCTCGACCTGTCGTACGTGTTCGAGCCGGGCGCCGACGACGACGGCGTCACGGCGCACGTGCCGCTGGTGCTGCTGCCGCGGCTGTCGTCGGCGGGGGTCGACTGGCACGTGCCGGGCCACCGGCTGGAGCTGGTCACGGCCCTGATCCGCACGCTGCCGAAAGCGCTGCGCCGGGAGCTCTCGCCGGTCCCCGAGCGGGCCCGGGAGGCGCTCGACGGCATCTCCCCGTCCGACGGTCCGCTGCTGGCGGTGCTGGCCCGGCGGCTGGGCGTCGGGCCCGACGACTTCGACGTGACCCGGCTGCCCCGCCACCTGCAGCTGCGCTTCAGCGTCGAGGACGGCGAGGGCACGGTCGTCGCCGCGGGCCGCGACCTCGACGCGCTGTCGGCGGCGCTGGCGGAGCGGGCGCGGCGGGCCGTGGCGGTGGCCACCCCGGGTCACCTGGAGCGCAGCGGGCTGCGGGAGTGGCCCGCGGGCGGACTACCCCGGCGGGTCGAGGGCTCGGGCGGCGCGCTGGCGTTCCCGACGCTGGTCGACGAGGGCGCCACGGTCGGCGTCCGCATCGTGACCACCCCGGCCGACCAGGAGCGCCTGATGTGGGCCGCCACCCGCCGCCTGCTGCTGCTGGCGGTCCCGCAGGCCGGGTCCCAGGTCGTCCGCCGCCTGCGCACGCAGCCGGAGCTCGCGGGCGTCGTCGACGTCGCCGGGTTGGCGGCGGACTGCGTGAAGGCGGCGGCGGATCGGCTCCTCGCCGCGCGAGGTGGACCGGCGTGGGACGAGGACGGGTATCGGCGGCTGGTGGAGGCGGCCCGCGACCGGCTGGCGGCGCTGGCGGTCGCTGCGGCGGGGCAGGCGGCAGGCATCGGAGCCGCGGTGGCCGCGCTGGAGGTACGACTCGGCGGCATCTCCGCCCCGGCGCTGGCGCCCGCGACCGACGACATGCGGCGGCAGCTGGCGCGCCTCGTCCACCCGGGGTTCGTGACGGCTGCGGGACTCACCCGCCTGCAGGACGTGGCCCGCTACCTCGAGGCCGTCCGCGTCCGCCTCGACAAGCTCCGCGAGCGCCCCGACCGGGACCGCGAGCTGATGGCCCGCGCCCATGCCGTCGAGATCGCGTACGACGACCTCGTCGCCCACCTCCCCACGGAGCGGCGGGCCGAGCCCGACGTCGTCGACGCCCGCTGGTTGCTGGAGGAGCTGCGGGTGAGCCTGTTCGCCCAGGCGCTCGGCACCGCCCGACCGGTCAGCGAGCAACGGGTCCGCCGCACGCTCGCCGCGCTGGCCGTGGCATGATCGAGCCCCGATCAGGTCGACCAGGGGAGGATCGATGGACAGCCTCGCGGATGCCCGCAAGCGTCTCGACGACGAGTTCGGTCAGGTACGTCGCAAGCTCGAGAAGATCCACAAGGCGCTGGACAAGGTCGAGGCCGCCGGCCCCGAGGACGACCTCCACGACCTGCTCGCCGACCTGGAGTCGAAGGTCAAGGAGGCCCGCGACGGCGGTGTGATCGGCTCGGGAGCCAACGGCCACCGCCGCGCCCTGAAGGAGTACCTCGACCTCAAGAACAACTGATCCGCGGGGCCGCAAGGCCCAGGATCGCGAGGCCCAGGATCAGTCGAGCGTGAACGGGATGCGCTCGTCGTGGTCGTCGAGGACGAAGTGGGCGTCCGCCGTGGCCCGGTAGAGGCGGTGGCGGGCGGAAGCGCCCACGTCGTCGACGGTCCAGGCGTCCTCGCCGTGCTCGAGCAACCGCTCGGAGAACGCCGCGATCCCGGGCCCGACGTCGTCGCCGGCCAGCTGGTGGGCGACGGCCGACAGGTAGACGCCCTGACCCTGGCCGACCGGCACCGACGAGTCGAAGACGACGATGCCCACCTCGGGCCGGACCGCGATGTTCTGCGAGTGCCGGGCGCCGGGCTTCGAGACCCAGAGGAAGTCCCGGTAGCCCACGTGGGTGAAGTAGACGGGCGACACCCACGGCACCCCGGCTTCGTCCGCGGTGCCCAGCACCATGTAGGGGTTGGCGTCGACGATGGCCTTGGCGGCGGTCGCGGGGTCCTGGTCCATGCGGTCAGCTTGCCGCGCACGTCTCCTGGCGAGCGTCCGCGGCCCGCGTGACCGCCACGTTCAGCGCCGCCACGCCGGTCACCGCGTCGGAGCAGCGGTAGGTGCTGCGGCCGACCACGGTGAACGCCGACGGGCCCAGCTCGTCGACCAGGGCCGGGACCGCGTCGTCGGACAGGCCGGCCAGGTAGCGCAGGTCGAGCGGGGCGCCGTCGGTGGCGCGGGCCACGTTGTGGCGGACGACGAAGGCCTCGGGATCGGCCAGGTTGGCGCCGACGACCAGCACCAGCGCCGCCACGCCCGCCCCGCCGACCACCCAGTTGCGCCCGCCCCCGACACCGAGGTTCCGGACGGCGGTCATCAGCAGCACCGCACCCAGCCACAGCGCCGCGCCCACCACCCACAGCCGCAGCATGGTCAGGCCGAACGCCTCGTCGTAGAGGGCCATGCGCCGCAGGCTCACCACCACCAGGCCCAGCGCCAGCAGCGGCACCGCGGCGGCCAGGAGCCGCACCGCCGGCCGGTCCAGCACGCCGGGCGCCGCCAGGAAGCCCACCACGCCGAGGAACCCCACGATCAGCGCCACCGCCCAGCACAGCTGGAAGAAGCCGCTGCGGGCGTACTCGGCCGGCTCCAGCCCCGCCTCCTCGACCAGCCGGTCGCCCGCGCCGGTCAGCGCCACCAGCTGCGACACCACGAACAGGGCCAGCAGCGCCGCGGCCAGGCCCAGCATCGTGAGGACCTCCAGGGTGCCGAAGCCGCCGCCGTGCCCGCCGTCGGCCGTGTCGCCGAGCGCCGCCGCCAGCGTCAGCAGGACCGCCACCGCGAAGAACCCCGCCAGCACCAGGTGCCCGACCACGGGGGCGACCTCGACGTCGGGTGTCACCAGGCCGGCGAACACCGGGTCGGCCGCCGCCAGGAGCACCGTGACCAGCAACAGCAGCGGCAGCGTCACCAGCAGGGCGAGGCCGACCCGCGCCGCCCGGCCCGCGGCAGCGCCGTCGAGGTGGGGACGCAGGGGCGCCAGGGCGGTGGGGGCGGCCAGCGACCGCCACGACGCCGACCCGGCGCGGCGCAGCAGGCGGAGGGGCGTCGTGTCGAACACCGAGCCCGACCGCGACAGCACGATCGCCATCACGAGCAGGGCGGCGCCGGCGGTCAGGTTGGTCGCTGCGAGCCACGGGCTGGCCCGCAGCGCGAGGCCGGCCGCCGGCAGCAGCGCCACGAGGGCGACGGCGCGGGCCTGAGGTTGCGCCAGGCGCCCGTCGGTGACGAGCGCCGCGACGACGAGCGCCACCGCCGCCGTGACCACCAGGTTCGCAACGCCGCCCCGGATGCCGACGTCGAGGGCGATCCCGCCGGCCAGCGCCCACAGCAGCAGCCGTGCCGGCGCACTGTCGACCAGGGAGGGCGGCCCGAGCCCGGCGAACGGGCGCGGCGGCGGCGCCGTGTCGACCTGTCGATGCCATCCGGCGGTGTATCCCTGGCGCATCCGATCCCTCCCCGGGTTCCGCACCGACCGTAGGGAAGAGATGTGGCGGTCTTCGGGCCGGATCGTGCAGATCCTGTGCAGGTCCGAAGGTGAACTGACCGAAGGTGATGGTGACGCCGACCGCCGCCGCAGCGACCGACGTCACCACCCCGTCAGCCGCCGGAACGCCCGCCGCGACGTTCCGACGACCGCGGCCGCCATGGTGGATCCGATCCCGATCACAGGTCCTCGCCGTTGATGACGTGACCCAGTTCAGGGAGCTTGGTGAGGGGTTCGCGGGTCAACGGGTCGCGGAGCACGCCGGCGATGTCGACCCAGATGATCCCCTCGTCGGCCAGGGCGCGGAGGGCGTCGCCGATGGGGCCCTGGTGCTCCCGCCAGCGCTGGTCCCGCCGCACCCGCAGGGCGGTCCACGTCGCCGGATGGCAGCCGGCCTGCGGGGGCAGGATCGGATGGAAGCACGCCAGCACCCCCAGGGGGAGGTCGACCCCGCCGGGCGCGAGCAGCCGGTCGAGCGGCTCGGTGAGGCGGGGCGGCAGCACCGGGGGATCATGCCCACGCCGCCGTCAGCGACTCGTCAGCGGGCCGTCGACAAGCCCGAAATTGCGTGGCTGGTGGCTGCTATACGACCGCCTGCCACGCAATTTCGGGGGGTCAGCCCAACACCGCCCGTTCGAGCATCACGGTCAGCTCGTCGGGACCGACGCCGAGGTCGTCGAGGGCGCGGTGGCAACGGTCGAGCGCCCGACGGGCTGACGCCCGATCGCCCCGGGCCAGGTGGGCGGCGATCGCCAACCGGTGCGCCGGCTCCGACCACGGCTCGGCCTCGATCGCCCGGGTCGCCAGCAGCAGCGCCCGGTCGACGTCGCCGGCCGCCAGCTGCAGCTCCCCCGCCCGCACCGAACCGGCCAGGAACCGGGCCCGCAGCCGGTCGCGCTCGGGACCGGCCCAGTCGTCGTACACGTCGACCAGGTAGTCGCCGCCCCACAGCGCCACCGCCGACTCGTACGCCACCAACGCCACCGACGGGGCGCCCGCGGCCTCGGCGTCGGCGGCCTCGTCGAGCAGGCGCTCGAACTCCCAGGCGTCCACGGTGACCGCCTCGTCGGCCAGCAGCAGGGCGTCGCCGTCGGCCCGCACGTGGAACGGCGCGTCGCCGGCCGCCCGCGCGGGCTCCACCACCCGCTGGAGGTAGCCGAGCGTGGTCCGCAGGTTGCCGCCCGACGTCAGCGCGTCGAACTCGGGCCACAGGGCCGCCTCGGTCTCGGCCCGGGTCACCCGGCGCCGGGCCACCAGCCAGCACAGCAGCGACCGCACCCGCTCCCTCCCCCACTCGGGCCGACCGGCGGCGATCCCGTCGTGCTCCACCGACGGCGGCCCGAGCACCCGGATGTGCAGGGCGTGGTCGGGCGGCGACGGCACGCTGCGCAGCATCCGGCGGGCTCCCGGCACCGCCGGCGCCAGAGCCCGCAGCGCCTCCCGCACCGGCGGCCCCACCACCGTCAGCAGGTAGCGGAGCAGCTCGTCGTCGCCGGTGCGGGCGGCCAGCTCGGTGGCGAGCCGGTAGCCGACCGCCACCAGCACCCGGGGCGGCGGCCACGGCCCACCCGCCGAGGGCCGGCCCGCGCGCGCCGCGATCAGAGCCTGCGCCACCTCCCGGTTGGTGGCGTGGTCGGGCCCGAGCGACTCGGCGGCCAGGCCGGCACGCCACCGGGGGTCGGCCACCGCCAGCAGGGGCAGCAGCATGCGGAACAGCAGTCGGGTGGCCGGGTCGTCGGGCAGGCGGGCGACCTCCTGCCGGGCGGCCGCCTCGTCGCCCCGGCACACCGCGCCCGTCGCCGCCACCGCCGCCAGGAGCCGGGCGGGCCGGTCGCCCTCGATCGCCCCCAGGTGACGGCGGGCCTCCTCGAGACGGACCTCCGCCTCCTCAGCGCGGCCCAGGCTGGCCGCGTAGGCGCTCAACGAGAGGTTGGCCAGGAGCCGGTCGCGGGGCAGCGTGTCGGCGCCGGGGACGACCCGCTGGATGCGACCCATCAGGTCGCGGGGCCGGGCCGCCAGCCACAGCGAGGTCAGCGGCTGCATCTGGATCGCCGGCAGGGCGTCCGGCGGCCCGGCGGCGGGGTCGGCGATGGCGAACGCCTCGTCGCCCCGGCCGAGCGCCAGCAGGCACCGCACCCGCAGCCAGTCGCGCACGGCCACGAGCCCGGCCGGCAGCGTGGGCACCTCGTCCAGCTGGGCCAGCGCCGCGGCGGGGTCGCCGGTGGTCTCGGTGAGCAGGGCCGACCCCAGAGCCTTGAACGCCCAGACCCGGCTGTCGCCCGCCGCGCCGAGCTCCTCGACTCGGGCGAACAGCTCGGCGAACAGGCCCAGGTCGCCCTGCCACCAGGCCTGGTGGACCAGGTGCGACATCGCCACCAGCTCGACCTCGCCGGCGGCCTGGGCGCGGGCCGCGTCCCAGGCCCGACGGAAGCCGGCCTGCGCCGGAACCGAGTGGCCCCGCAGCCGCGCCACCACGGCCTCGATCAGCAGCACCTCGGCGGCGTCGCGGCGCTCCGGGGGCACGGCCGACAGCCACGCTCCGACCGGGACGGTGCCGGTCAGCGAGCTGGCCGCGGCGGCGCCGTCGACCAGCAGCGCCTCCAGCTCGGCCCAGCCGGCGTCGTCGACCGGGTCCGACAGCAGCAGCTCGCCCGCCCGCCGCAGGTCACCCCGCTCGCGCAGCGCCCGGGCGGCACGGCGGCGGGCCGTGGCGGCGACGTCGGGGCCGATGTCCGCGGCCAGGAACGGCTGCCACAGGTCGTGGGGGACGTACCAGCGGCCGTGCTCGGCGACCTGGCGCTGGGCGACGAGCGGCACGTCGCCCAACAGCTCGTCGAGGGCGACCGGGCGCTCCAGCACGACCGAGGCCAGCCCGTCGTCGGCGCCGCCGATGGCCGACAGCGTGGCCAGCACGTGGCGGGCCTCGGGACGGAGGCTGTGGAGCACCTCCTCCCACACGTAGCGCTCGGCGCCGGCCTGGCCGGCCACCGCGGTGAGGCGGGCCAGCGCCGGCCAGCCACCGCAGTCGTCGAGCACGGCGACGTCGACGCTCAGCAGGTCGGCCAACTCGGCCCGCTCGGCGGGCGTCAGCAGCAGGTCGTCGGCGTGGAGGAGCAGCACCCGGTCCTCGGCCAGCAGTCGCCCGGTGCGCACCGGTGGCTCGGTCCGGCCGGCCAGCACCAGGTGGCCGTTCTCGGGCAGGGCAACCACCAGCTCGTCGAGCAGGGCCGCACCGTCGCTGCCGGCGGGGATCTCGTGGACGTCGTCGAGCACCAGCGCCACCGGCAGCGGCGACCGGCTCCACACCGCGGCGACGACCCGGTCGAGGTCGTTGCTGCCGTTCGTGGCGGCCCGGCGGTCGCCCGGCGTCCCGAGCCCCGCGGCGAGCCCCGACAACAGGGACGTACCGGCGGCGTCGGCCGGCTCGCAGCTCAGCCACACGTCGATGCCCCGGGGCAGCAGGGCGTTCTCCCCCACCGCCTGGGCCAGCAGCGTGGTCTTGCCAAAGCCGGCGGGCGCTACGACCGTCACCAGCCGCCGCTCGAAACGGCCCAGCAGCGCCGACAGCAACCGCTGCCGCAGGAGCGCCGTCCGCCCCGGATCCGGGGGGCGACGACGGAAGGGGCGCACCCGGCGACGTTACGTCAGCCGCCGCTCCTTCGACCCGGCGTGCACGGTGGCCGGGGGTGCCAATCACCGATCCGTCGATGCGGTGTGGGGGCGACCGTTTCGGCGCACCGGCGCCGCATCGACCCCACGACCTCGGTCCAGGGGCTACCCGGTGACGAACGCCTGGCGGAGTGCGCCGGCGCGCAGGTCTCGTACCAGGTGGTGGGTCAACGTGCCCGGGATCACCCAGCCACCGTGCGGGTGGGACAGCACGCGCACCGCGGCGGCCGGCACGTCGGCGGCATGGAGGGCGGCCAGGTAGCGCTCGCCGTCGTCGCGCACCGGGTCGTGCTCCGCCACCACGATCACCGCGGGCGGCAGGCCCGAGAGGTCGTCGGCGAGGAGCGGCGAGACCAGCGGGTCGGTGCGGTGGGCGGGGTCGGGGACGTAGCGCCCGGCGAACTCCGCGACGGCCTCGGCGGTGAGCCCGACCTGTGTGGTCACGTCGCGCATCGACGGGGAGGCCAGGGTCAGGTCGAGGCACGCGACCTCCAGGAGCTGGAAGCACGGCAGCGGCAGCCCTCGCTCCCGGGCGGCGAGGCAGAGAGCGGCCGCCAGGTTGCCGCCGGCGCTGGTGCCGCCCACGGCGATGCGCGCGGGGTCGACGCCGAGCGCGTCGGCCTGGCGGAGCAGCCAGGCGTAGGCGGCGACGCAGTCGTCGAGCGGGATCGGGAAGGGGTGCTCGGGCGCCAGCCGGTAGCCCACCGACACCACCACGCACGGCACCAGCGACGCCAGCGGGCCGCACTCGACCTCGGCGGTGTCGAGGTTGCCCTGGGACCAGCCGCCGCCGTGGATGAACAGGAACGCCGGGGCCGCGACGCCGTCGAACCGGGTGGGCCGGGTGACCCGCACGGTGATCGCCCCGCCGCTGACCGGAACCGTGTGATCGCACACGTCCACGTCGGGTTGGGGGCCGGTCGACGCCAGCAGCATGGTGGAGTCGGCGAGCCGGCGGCGCTCGTTCAGGTCGTCCGGCGGCGCGTCGCCCGTGGTCAGGAGGTCGAAGATGCGCTGGATCGGTGGGTCGAGCGACATGGGTGCCACCTTAGACCTCCGAGATCGTGCTTGTGCGAGAACGTGCGATCACATATCTTCGAACATCGACAGGACTCGCCCGAGGGGGAACATGCGGACACGACGATGGATCGCCGGGCTGCTGGCGCTCGCGGTGGCGAGCGGCTGCACGGCATCCGACGACACGAGCGACGACACGAGCGACGAGGGCGGCGACAGCGACACGCCCGCCGCCGTCACGGGCGTCACCGACGACACGGTGCGGCTCGGCGTCGCCGGCGTCGACCCGCAGCAGGTGGCCGACCTGGGGCTCGAGGCCGACTTCGTCCCTCCCGAAGCGCTCTACCAGGCCTGGGTCGACACCCAGAACGAAGCGGGCGGCGTCGCGGGCCGCCAGATCGAGCTGGTGTTCGAGCCCTTCCTCCCCCTGGGCGACACCGAGGCCGAGGCCGCCTGCGTCGCCCTGACCGAGGACGAGCAGGTCTTCCTCGTCACCGGGATCCTCACCGGCGACACGCCCCTCTGCTTCACCGAGGCCCACGCAACGCCCTACCTCGGCCAGTACGGGCACTCGGCGGAGCGCGACGAGCGCTCGAAGGCGCCGTTCGTCGCCCTGGAGATGGCCGACGAGCGCCAGCGTCTCGCCGGCCTCCAGGTGTTCCTCGACGAGGGGGCGCTCGATGGGCGCGTCGCCCTCTACTGGGGCGCAGCGGACACGGCGACCGTCGAGGAGTACGTGAAGCCGGCGCTCGACGAGGCCGGCGTCGAGGTGGTGGTGGAGACCGCCCTCGACGACTTCGGCGGCGACCAGGCCGCCGAGGACCAGGCCCTCGACACGATCGTCGAGCGGATCCGCGCCGCGGAGCCCGACGCGGTCCTCAACGTGTCCGACTTCCTGCAGCCGCTGGTGGCGTTCCAGCGCAACGGCTGGCTGCCCGACCAGGTGCTGTCGACGTCGGCCCAGGCCCTGGTCGGGGGCGTCCTGGCCGACAGTGGCCTCGACGCCGAGACCCTCGCCCGGGTCACCGTGGCCGCGCCCTACGCGCCCACGAAGGAGGAGCTGCTCGCCGACCCGGAGGTGCAGCGCTGCGTCGACGAGTACAACGCCACGCAGCCCGAGGAGCCGATCGACATGGCCGCATCGACCGTCGACACGCTCGACGCCCTGGCCAACGACTGCGCCGCGTTCCGGCTGTTCGTGCTCGCCACCGAGGCCGCCGGCGACGACCTGACCCCCGAGTCGTGGGGCCGCGGCGCCGAGTCGCTGGGCGAGCTCGAATTGCCCGGCATGCCGTTCGCGTCGCTGTCCGCCGACAAGCACAGCGCCGGCGACGCCATCGGCCACTACCGCTACGACGCCGCCGCGGGCCGGATGGTCGCCACCGAGCCGCCCATCGAGGCGCCCGCGTGACGTCCGGCGGCCCCTCCGTCGCCGAGCCCGGCGCCGACGCTCCGGCGGGCGGCCTCGCCGGGTTGGCGGGGACGCTGGTCGCGGCCGAGGAGGAACGCCGCGGTGCCGGAGCCGATGCCGGCACCGGAGTCGGGGGCACGACGGCGCCGGACGGCGACGAGCACCTGCCCGGCGTCGGCAGCGACGCGATGTCGCTGCGCGACGGCCTGCACCAGGGCGGCCTCAGCATCTTCGTGGTGCTCCTGCTGCTCAACTCGCTCGACGAGCTGGAGGGCGCCGTGCTGGCGGTGCTCGCCCCCGACATCCGCGACACGTTCGGCATCAGCGACGGCGCCATCGTGTTCATCTCCGCCGCCGCCGTGGCCTTCACCGTGCTCGGCGCCGTACCGATGGGCTGGCTGGCCGACCGCTACCGGCGGGCCCCCGTCATCGCCGTGTCGAGCCTGATCTTCGGGGCGACCGTGTTCCTGTCGGGCCTGGCCGTCAACGCCTTCATGCTCTTCTGCACCCGGTTCGGTGCCGGCATCGCCAAGGCCAACACCCTCCCGGTCCACGGGTCGCTGCTGGCCGACGCCTACCCGATCGGGGTCCGCGGCCGCATCGGCGCCGTCACCGGCGTGGCCGGCCGGATCTGCGGCATCCTCAGCCCGGTCGTGGTCGGCGGCATCGCCGCGGCGGCCGGCGGCGTCGACGGCTGGCGCTGGGCCTACTACCTGCTGGGGATCCCGGTGGCGGTCGTCGCCCTGGCCGCGTTCCTGCTGCCCGAGCCCCGCCGCGGCCAGTGGGAGCAGCGCGACGTGCTCGCCACGGTGGTCGACGACGACCGGCCCGCCCCGCCCGTCTCCGTCGAGGCGGCCTTCACCCGGCTGCGCGGCATCCGCACCCTGCGCACAGTGGTGCTCGGCTTCGCCGCCATCGGCTTCGGGCTGTTCACCGCGCCGGTGCTGCTCAACCTCTTCCTCGAGGAGCGCTACGACCTCGACGCCGCCGGCCGGGGCGTCGTCGCCTCGATCGGCGGGCTGGCGGGCCTGCTGGTGCTGCCGTTCGTGGGGCGCGCCTACGACCGCTCCTACCGCCGCGACCCCGCCGTCACGCTCCGCCAGGTCGGCCTGCTGATCCTGCCGGCCGGGCTGCTCACCCCCCTGCAGTTCCAGATGCCCAACGTGGTCCTCTTCACGCTGTTCGGCCTGCCGCTCGGGGTGCTGCTGTCGGCGGCGTTCGTGATGATCGGCCCGTTGCTCCAGACGATCGTCCCCTACCGGCTGCGGGGCCTGGGCGCGTCGCTCGGGATGGTCTACATCTTCCTGCTCGGCGCCACCGGCGGTGCGCTGCTGGCGGCGCCGCTGGTCAACGCCTGGGACCCGGCCGTCGCGGTGCCGGCCCTGCTCGTGCCCGCCACCGTGGTGGGCGGGCTGCTGATCCTGCAGAGCTCCCGGTCGATCCGCGACGACCTCGCCCTGGTGGTGGCGGAGCTGCATGAGGAGCGTGACGAGCTGGTCCGCCGCGCGGCCGACCCCGACCACGTGCCCGTGCTGCAGGTGCACGGCATCGACTTCTCCTACGGCTCGGTGCCGGTGCTGTTCGACGTGGGCTTCGAGGTGGCCCGGGGCGAGGTGCTGGCGCTGCTCGGCACCAACGGCGCCGGCAAGTCGACGCTGCTGCGCCTGATCGACGGTGGGGCGACGCCCTCCCGCGGCGTGGTCCGCCTCCACGGCCAGACCGTCACCTTCGTGGCACCGGAGCAGCGGCTGCGGATGGGCATCGTCTCGCTCGCCGGCGGCGCCGGGGTGTTCCCCGAGCTGACCGTCGACGAGAACCTGACGATGGGCGCGTTCGTCTACCGCCACGACGCCGCCGACGTCGCCCGCCGCATCGACCGGTCGCTGGCGCTCTTCCCGCAGCTGGCGGGGCGCCGGCGGACGCGAGCCGGCGCGCTGTCGGGAGGCCAGCAGCAGGTGCTGGCCCTGGCGATGGCGCTGCTGCACGACCCCGAGGTGCTGCTGCTCGACGAGCTGTCGCTGGGCCTGGCTCCCACCGTGGTGGCCGACCTGATCGAGGTGGTCCAGGGCCTGCGGGCCCAGGGGATCGCCATGGTGGTGGTCGAGCAGTCGTTGAACGTGGCCCTGGCGCTCGCCGACCGCGTGGTGTTCCTGGAGCGGGGCCGGGTCCGCTTCGAGGGCGCGGCGGGCGACCTCGCCGGGCGCGACGATCTCTTGCGCGCCGTGTTCCTCGGCGACGTGCACGTGGGTGGGACCGGCCCGTTGGGCCCAGCGGACCCGGGGACCGGCTGATGCTCGGTTCGGTGCTGACGGGCCAGCTGGTCTTCGACGGGGTCGTCAACGGCCTGGCCATCGGGCTGATCGCCCTCGGGATCGTGCTCGTGTACCGGTCGAGCCGGGTGGTGAACTTCGCCGTCGGCAACCTCGGGCTGATCGGCGCCGCCCTGGTGGCGCTGCTCTGCGTCGAGCACGGGGTGCCGTTCTGGCTGGCGGCACCCGCGGCCGTGGCGGTCGGCACGCTGGCGGGGGCGGCGGTCGAGCTGGTGGTCGTGCGGCGGCTGTTCGAGGCGTCGCGGGTCACGCTGCTGGTCGCCACGATCGGGGTGGCGCAGCTGGCGCTGGCGGTGGTCGAGGCGCTGCCGCAGATCGACGGCGGGCTCAACACCGCCTATCCCGTCGCGGTCGACGGCTCGTGGACCGTCGCCGGGGTGCGGGTGTCCGGCCCGCAGCTCGCCATCCTCTGCGTGGTGCCGGTGCTGGCCGCCGGCCTCTCGTGGCTCCTCAACCGCACGACCCTCGGCCACGCCGTGATCGCCGCCGCCGACAACCCCCGGCTGGCCCGCACGGTGGGGATCAACCCGAAGATCGTGTCGACGGCGGTGTGGTCGATCGCGGGGCTGCTCTCGACCGTCTCGATGGTGCTGATCTCCGGCCAGTCGGGACGGGTCGCGGGCATCACCGACCTCGGCCCCAACACCATGGTGCGGGCGCTCGCCGCCGCGGTGCTGGCCGGAATGGTGTCGTTCCGGGGCGCGCTGGCGGCCGGGGTGGCCATCGGCGTGGGCCAGGCGCTGGTCCGCTTCAACCTGCCCGAGCAGACCGGGCTGGTCGACATGCTGCTGTTCGTCGCCGTGCTGGCCGCGGTCGCCCTGCAGGCGCGGCACGACGACCCGGCGCAGGGCTCGTTCCCCGGTCGAGCGGCCAGAGCCGCCGTCGTACCGCCCCGCCTGCGCGCGCGGTGGTGGGCCCGGCACCTCGACCGGCTGGCGCTGGGCGCGGTGCTGACGGTGGGGGTGGCGCTGCCGCTGCTGGTGACCCGCCCGTCGAGCGTCCTGGTGTACGCCACCGTGCTGGCCTTCGCGCTGTGCGCCACGTCGCTGACCGTGCTCACCGGTTGGGCGGGGCAGCTGTCGCTGGGCCAGATGGGCTTCGCCGGCCTGGGTGCCCTCGTGGCGGCGGCGCTGGCCCGGGGCCTGACCACCGAGGTGGGGTTGGCCGGCGTCTCGCTGCTGCGGATCGACCTGCCGGCGCTCACCTTCCCCACGGCGGTGCTGGGGGCGGCCGTGGCGATGGCGGTGCTGGCCGCGGTGATCGGAGCCCTGGCGTTGCGGGTGCGGGGCCTGCTGCTGGCGGTGATCACCTTCGCCTTCGGGCTCGCCGCCGCGCAGTACCTCTACCGCCGACCGGCGCTGTCCGACGGCGCCACGTCGTCGGTGCGCTTCGCCCGCACCGACCTGTGGGGCCTCGACCTGGCGTCCCAGCGCACCTACTACTACGTGGTGCTGGCGGTGCTCGTGCTGGTCCTGGCGCTGGTGGCACGGCTGCGGGCCACCGGTGCCGGCCGCTCGACGATCGCCGTCCGCGACAACCCGACCGGTGCGGCGGCGTTCACCGTGTCGCCGTTCCGCACCAAGGTGGTCGCCTTCGCCCTGTCGGGCGGGATCGCCGGGCTCGGCGGCGCGCTGCTGGCGGGCGCGGCCGGCAGCGTTCCCCTCACCGAGCGCTTCTTCCAGGTGGAGGACTCGCTGGCGCTGGTCGCCATCGTGGTGATCGGCGGCCTGGGCTCCACGTCCGGCCCGGTGCTGGGGGCGGTGTGGGTGGTCGGGCTGCCGGCCTTGTTCCCCGACAACGAGCTGGTGCCGCTGTTCGCGTCGAGCATCGGGCTGCTGGTGCTGCTGCTCTACCTGCCGGGCGGCCTGGTCGACGTCCCGCACCGCGTGCGCGCCGGGCTGTTCGCCTGGGCCGAACGTCGTCTCGCCCCCGCCCCGGTCGCCGCCCGCGTCCACGTGAACGGTGCTCGACCGGGACCGAGCGAAGCTCCCGCCGACGGCGTGGCGCTGGTGGCGTCAGACATCGTGGTGCGCTTCGGGGGCAACGCGGCGGTCGACGGGGCGTCGATCGCCGTCCACCATGGCGAGGTGGTCGGCCTGATCGGTGCCAACGGCGCGGGCAAGTCGACGCTGCTGAACGCCGTCGGCGGCTTCGTGCCCGCCACCGGCCGCATCGAGCTGTGGGGCGCCGACGTCACCGGGCTGTCCGCCCCGCGGCGCGCCCGCCGGGGCCTGGGCCGCACCTTCCAGGCGGCGCCCCTCTTCTCCTCCCTCACCGTGCGCGAGACGATCCTCGTCGCCCTGGAGGCCCGGGGTCGCCGCCGGGCCGAGCGCAGCAAGCGCGCGGAGGCGGTCGACCTCGTCGATCTCCTGGGGCTCGGCGGCTACGCCGACAAGACCGTCGCCGAGCTGTCCACGGGCACGCGTCGCATCGTCGAGCTGGCGTGCCTGCTGGCGCTCGACGCCCGGGTCCTGTGCCTCGACGAGCCCACGGCGGGCATCGCCCAGCGGGAGACCGAGGCGCTGGCCCCGCTGCTCCGGGGCGTCGGCCGTGAGCTGGGCGCCGCCATGGTGGTGATCGAGCATGACATGCCGTTCATCCGGTCGATCTCGCAGCGGCTGTACTGCCTCGAGGCGGGCCGGGTGATCGCCGAGGGCGACCCCGACGAGGTCTGCGCCGACCCCCGCGTGGTCGCCAGCTATCTGGGCACCGACGAGCGGGCCATCGCCCGCAGTGGAGCGGGGTGAGGTCCTTGTTCGGAGCTGTTCGATCGACTAACTTCGCACACGTGACCCACCCGTCCCTCACCGTCGAGCACCGTCGCGATGACGACCTGCTCGGGATCGGGCAGGCGGCCCCGCGCCTGTCGTGGACCACGTCCACCGACGCCGCCGGCTGGCGTCAGGCCGCCTACGAGGTGGAGGTCTCGATCCCCGGCCAGGGCCGCGCACCGTGGTCGTCCGGCCGGATCGAGTCCGACGAGTCGGTGCTGGTCGCCTGGCCCGCGGCGCCACTCGGGTCCCGCGAGCGGCGGGCCGTCCGGGTGCGGGTCTGGGGCGACGAGGGCGGCGACGCCTCCGCGTGGAGCGCGCCGGTCACCGTCGAGACCGGCCTGCTCGACCCTGCCGACTGGAGCGCCCACTTCGTCACCCCCGACGGCGACGACGACACCACCGCCATCACCCCCTGCCCCTACCTGCGCCGGGAGGTCGAGCTCCACGAGCCGCCCCAGCGGGCCCGGCTGTACGTCACCGCGCTCGGCGTCTACGAGGTCGAGATCAACGGCCACCGGGTCGGCGACCACGTCCTGGCCCCCGGTTGGAGCAGCTACGCGCAGCGGCTGCGCTACGAGACCTTCGACGTCACCGAGCTGCTCCGGCCGGGCCGCAACGCCATCGGGGCGGTCCTCGGCGACGGCTGGTACCGGGGCACCCTCGGGTGGCGGGGCGGCCGGCGCAACATCTATGGCGACCACCTCGCGTTCCTGGCCCAGCTCGAGGTCGTGCATGCCGACGGCACCACCACCGTCGTCGGCACCGACGGGAGCTGGCGCGCCGGCACCGGCCCCATCGTCCGCACGGGCCTGTACGAGGGCGAGACGTACGACGCCCGTCTCGAACGGCCCGGGTGGTCGTCCCCCGGATTCGACGACGCCGGCTGGAACGGGGTCCGCGTGCTGGACCGGGCCCTCGACACCCTCGTCGCCCGGGTCGGGCCGCCCGTGCGCCGCACCGAGGAGATCCGTCCCGTCGAGATCGTCACCTCGCCGTCGGGGCGCACGGTGGTCGACTTCGGGCAGAACCTGGTCGGCCGCCTCCGGCTGACCCTGCCGGCCGACGCCGGTCCCGCCGGCACCACGATCACCCTGCGCCACGCCGAGGTCCTGCAGGACGGCGAGCTGTGCACCGAACCGCTGCGCCTGGCCGAGGCGACCGACCACTACGTCGTCAGCGACGCGTCCGACGGTGCCGCGTGGGAGCCCCGGTTCACGTTCCACGGCTTCCGCTACGCGGAGGTCGAGGGCTGGCCCGGTGATCTGACCGCGGACGACCTGGTGGCGGTCGTGTGCCACTCCGACATGGAGCGCACGGGCTGGTTCGAGTGCTCCGACGAGCGGGTCAACCAGCTGCACCGCAACATCGTGTGGGGCATGCGGGGCAACTTCCTCGACGTGCCCACCGACTGCCCCCAGCGCGACGAGCGGCTCGGGTGGACCGGCGACATCCAGGTCTTCTCCCCCACCGCCGGCTTCCTCTACGACACCGCCGGGTTCCTGGCGTCGTGGCTGGCCGACCTCGCCGCCGACCAGTACGACAACGGCGTGGTGCCCTTCGTGGTCCCCGACGCGCTCGGCTACAAGCTCGGCGCCGCCGCCTGGGGCGACGCCGCCACGATCGTGCCGTGGGTGGTCCACCGGCACTCGGGCGACGTGGGCGTGCTGGAGACGCAGTACCCGAGCATGCGCGCCTGGGTCGACTTCGTGGTCGAGATGGCCGGCCAGAACCGGCTGTGGGACGACGGGTTCCAGTTCGGCGACTGGCTCGACCCCCACGCGCCGGCCGGCAACCCGTTCGACGGGCGCACCGACGTCCACCTCGTGGCCAGCGCCTACCTGTGCCGCTCGCTCGACATCGTCGCCGAATCGGCCCGCCTGCTCGGCCACGACGACGACGCCGAGCGCTACCGGAGCCTCGCCGGGGAGGTGCGGGCGGCGTTCCTCCGCGAGTACGTCACCCCCAACGGCCGGGTCGCCTCCGACTCGCAGACCGCCTACGCCCTGGCCCTCGAGTTCGACCTGCTGCCGGGCGACGCCGAGCGGGAGCGGGCCGGCCGGCGGCTGGTGGAGCTGGTCGAGAAGGCCGGCCACAAGATCGCCACCGGGTTCGTGGGCACGCCCATCGTGTGCGACGCGCTGTGCCGCGCCGGGGCCGTGTCCACCGCCTACCAGCTGCTGCTGCAGACCGAGTCGCCGTCCTGGCTGCACCCCGTCGAGCTGGGGGCGACCACGATCTGGGAGCGTTGGGACGGCCTGCTGCCCGACGGCCGGATCAACCCCGACGCCATGCAGATGAACTCGTTCAACCACTACGCCCTCGGCGCCATCGGCGACTGGCTGCACCGTCGGGTGGGTGGCCTGGCACCGGCGGCGCCGGGCCACCGCCGGATCCGCATCGCTCCCGTGGTCGATCGGGCCGAGGGCGGCCTGACCTGGGCCACCAGCCGTCACCGCACGCCCTACGGGATGGCCGAGTCGGCGTGGCGGCTCCGCGGCGACACGTTCGAGCTGTCGGCCATCGTCCCGCCCAACACCACGGCCACGGTGGTGCCGCCGAACGGCGCCGGCGAGCCCGTCGAGGTGGGCTCCGGGACGCACCACTGGTCCTACGAGCTGCCCGCCGAGGACACGTGATGGACGCCCCCGCTCACACCGAGGTCGAGGCCCTGCTGGAGCGCTCGCACGCCCTCGGGGCCGACCCGCGGGTCACGAACCACGGCGGCGGCAACACGTCGTGCAAGACGTCCGTCGACGATCCGGTCACCGGTGAGCCCACCGACGTGCTGGTGGTGAAGGGCTCGGGCGGCGACCTCGGCACGCTCACGCCGGAGGGCCTGGCCTGGCTGCGGCTCGACCGGGTGCGGGCGATCGAGGGCGCCTACCGGGGGCCCGAGCACGAGGACGAGGTCGTCGGTCTGTTCGCCCACTGCGGCTTCGGCCCGGCGGGGGCGGCGCCGTCGATCGACACGGCCATGCACGCCCTCCTCGACGCCCGCCACGTCGACCACCTGCACCCCGACGCCGTCATCGCCCTGGCGGCCGCCGCCGACGGCGAGTCGTTGACCAAGGAGTGCTTCGGGCGGGAGGTGGCCTGGGTGCCGTGGCGCCGTCCCGGCTTCGAGCTGGGCCTGCAGCTGCGGGCGCTGCAGCACGACAACCCCGGCCTGCGGGGCGTGGTGCTCGGCGGGCACGGCCTGACCACGTGGGCCGACACCGCCGACGGCTGCCGCGCCACGTCGCTGGCGGTGATCGACCAGGCCGAGCGGTTCATCCGCGAGCGGGGCCGCCCCGATCCCTTCGGCGAGCTCCGCCCCGGCTACGAACCGCTCCCCGGCGCTGACCGGCACGCCCTCGCCGCCCGGCTCGCACCCCACGTCCGGGGTCTGTGCTCCACCGACGGTCGGGTCGTCGGGCGGTTCACCAGCGACCCCGCAGTGCTCGACCTGCTCGCCCGCACCGAGGCCCCTCGCCTGGTGCAGCTGGGCACGTCGTGCCCCGACCACTTCCTGCGCACCAAGGTGCGGCCGCTGCTGCTCGACCTGCCGCGGGGCACGCCGTTCGACGAGCTGGTGGCCGAGCTGCGCGAGCTGCACCAGGCCTACCGCGACGACTACTCGGCCTACTACGCCCGCCACGCCGGGCCCGACTCGCCGCCGATGCGGGGTGCCGACCCGGCGATCGTGCTGGTGCCCGGCGTCGGCATGTTCAGCTTCGGCGCCGACGCCCGCAGCGCCCGCATCGCCGGCGAGTTCTACCTCAACGCCGTCAACGTGATGCGCGGCGCCGAGGCGCTGTCCACCTACGCCCCGATCGACGAGGCCGAGAAGTTCCGCATCGAGTACTGGGCGCTCGAAGAGGCCAAGCTGCGGCGGCTCCCCCCGCCGCGGCCGCTGGCCGGGCGCGTGGCGCTGGTGACGGGCGCGGCGTCGGGCATCGGGAAGGCCATCGCGGTGCGGCTCGCGGCCGAGGGCGCCGCGGTGGTGCTGGCCGACCGCGACCACGAGGGCGCGGCCGCGCTGGCCGAGGCCCTGGGCGGGGCCGACGTCGCCGTCCCCGTCGCGGTCGACGTGGCCGACGAGGCCGCGATCACCCGCCTCGTCGCCGAGGCCGGCGTCGCCTACGGCGGTGTCGACCTCGTGGTGAACAACGCCGGCCTCTCCATCTCCAAACCGCTGCTCGCCACCACCGCCGCCGACTGGGACGTCCAGCACAGCGTGATGGCCCGCGGCTCGTTCCTGGTGAGCCGGGAGACCGCCCGCACGATGCTCGACCAGGGCACGGGCGGCGACATCGTGTACGTGGTGTCGAAGAACGCCGTGGTCGCCGGGAAGGACAACGTGGCCTACGGCGCCGCCAAGGCCGACCAGGCCCACCAGGTGCGGCTGCTCGCCACCGAGCTGGGGCCCGCCGGCATCCGGGTGAACGGCGTCAACCCCGACGGTGTGGTGCGCGGCTCCGGCATCTTCTCGGGCGGGTGGGGCGAGGAGCGGGCCAAGGTCTACGGGGTGCCGCCCGAGGAGCTGGGCCGCTTCTACGCCGGCCGCACGCTGCTCCAGCAGGAGGTGCTGCCCGAGCACGTCGCCGCCGCCGTGTTCGCCCTGGTGGGTGGCGACCTGGCCCTGACGACGGGCAGCATCGTGCCCGTGGACGGCGGCGTGCCGATGGCGTTCGTCCGCTGAGTCCCGGGGGAAGAGGGGAACCATGATCGATCCGACCAGGGTCCAGGAGGAGAACGAGCTGCGGCGGGCCTGGCACGAGCCCGACCTGGCGCACACGCTCGACGTCGTGGGCCGCACGGGGGTCGACGGCGAGGCCGTGATCGCCGAGGTCGCCCGCTTCAGCGTGGCCGCGCCGTCGTGGGCGGTCGGCACCGGCGGCACCCGCTTCGGCCGCTTCCCCGGCGGCGGCGAGCCCCGCGACACCTACGAGAAGATCGACGACGTCGCCGCGCTGCACGCCCTGACCGGTGCCAACCCCACCGTCAGCCTGCACGTCCCCTGGGACGACCCCGGCCTCGGCGTCGGTGCCGCGGCCCTGCGCCGCCACGCCGAGGAGCGGGGCATCGGCTTCGACGCCATGAACTCCAACACCTTCCAGGACAACCCGTCGACCACCCGCGACGGCGCCGTGTCCTACAAGTTCGGGAGCCTGGCCAACACCGACCCCGCGGTGCGGGAGGCCGCCGTCGAGCACAACCGCTACGTGGTCGACCTCGGCGTCGCCCTGGGGTCGCGGGCACTCACGGTGTGGCTGGCCGACGGGATGAACCACCCCGGCCAGGCGTCGTTCCGGGGCCAGTTCGAGCGGGTGCTGGCGGGGCTGCAGGAGATCTACGCCCACCTGCCCGCCGACTGGGAGCTCTACGTGGAGCACAAGCCCTTCGAGCCGGCCTTCTACTCGTCGGTCAACAACGACTGGGGCACGTCGCTGCTCCTCGCCCAGGGCACCGGCGACCGGGCCAGGTGCCTGGTCGACCTGGGCCACCACCTGCCCAACACCAACATCGAGCAGGTGGTGTCGCGCCTGGCGATGGTGGGCCGCCTCGGCGGGTTCCACTTCAACGACTCGAAGTACGGCGACGACGACCTCACCGTCGGGTCGATCACGCCGTTCCAGCTGTACCTCATCGTGCTGGAGCTGCTCGAAGCCGGTGGTGGGCGGATGCCCGAGCTCGCCTACATGATCGACGAGAGCCACAACCTCAAGGACCCGCTCGAGGACCTGATCCAGGCGAGCGACGCCATCCAGCACGCGCTGGCGCAGGCGCTGTGCCTCGACCGGCCGTCGCTGCGTGACGCCCAGGAGGCCAACGACCCCGCCCGGGCCGCCGAGGTGCTGCACCGGGCGTGGCGCACCGACGTCCGGCCGCTGGTCGCCGAGGCCCGCCGCCGCAACGGCGCCGCCCTCGACCCCCTGGCCACCTACCGCGCCCTCGGCTACCGGGCGGCCACCATCGCAGCCCGGGGCAGCGACACGGTCGCGACCGGCCTGTGACCGGGGGCGCCGGCGAGGTCACCACGGTCGTCGCCGTCGACTTCGGCGCGGCGTCGATCCGGGTCTGCCGGGTCGACCTGCCGTCGGCCCGGCTGGAGGTCGTCCACCGCCACGCCCACCAACCGACCCCCGACGGCCGCTGGGACTGGGACCGCCTGGTCGACGAGATGATCCGGGGCCTGCAGCTCGCCCGGGCCGCCGGGCCGGTGGCGTCGATCGGGATCGACACCTGGGGCGTCGACTACGGGCTCCTCGACGCCGACGGTCGCCTGGTCGCCCCGCCGTTCTCGTACCGGCACCCCCGCACCGACGGCTACCGCACGATCGTCGACCGCCTCGGCGAGGTCGCCCTCTACCGGACCACCGGGGTCCAGCTGCAGCCGTTCAACACGCTGTTCCAGCTGGCCGTCCACGACCGCGCCGAGCTGGCCCGGGCCCGGCACGTCGTGCTCCTCCCCGAGCTCCTCGCCCACCACCTCACCGGCGAGGTCCACGCCGAGCGCACCAGTGCCGGCACCACGGCGCTGGTCGACCTCGCCACCGGCGACTGGTCGCCCGCGCTCCTGGAGGCGATCGGCGTCGACCCCATGCTGCTCGCCCCGATCGAGCCGGCCGGCACCCGGGTCGGCACCTGGGAGGGCGTCCCGGTCCACCTGGTCGGCGGGCACGACACCGCCTCGGCGGTCGCCGCCCTCGACCTGGGCCCGAGGGCGGCGTTCGTCTCCGCGGGCACCTGGATGCTGGTCGGCCGGGAGCAGCCCGCACCCGAGCTGGCCGAGTGGGCGCGGCTCGCCAACTTCACCAACGAGGCCGGCGCCCTCGGCGGCATCCGCTTCCTCAAGAACCTGGCCGGCAGCTGGCTGATCGAGGGGTGCCGCCCGGCCTGGGGCGACCCGCCGATCGACGACCTGCTCGCCGCGGCGGCCGCCGTGGAGCACGATGGGACGATCGTGGACGTCACCGACACCCGCTTCCTCCACCCCGACGACATGCTCGGCGAGGTCACCCGGGCGGCCGGCCTCCCCCGCTCCACGCCGCCGCCCGTGGTGGTCCGCACGATCGTCGAGTCGATGGTCGACGCCACGGCCCGGGTGCTTCTGTCTTCGCTGAGCCGGCCATACCCGGCTCAGCGAAGACAGAACGTGGAAGTCATCGGCGGCGGCGCTCGGTCGGCCCTCTACCGCCGCCGCCTCGCCGAGCAGACCGGCCTGCCCGTCGCCGCCGGCCCCGTCGAGGCCACGGCCCTCGGCAACGCCCTGGTCCAGGGCATGGCGTTGGGCCTCACCCCCGAAAGGACCGCCACCCGATGAGCGTCGACGCCCTCATCCGCCTGCAGCGCATCGAGGCCGAGGTGCGGCGGGCCGGGAAGGCCAAGGTCGGTGAGCTGGCGACCGAGTTCGACGTCAGCGAGATGACCATCCGCCGCGACCTCGACATCCTCGCCGAGCAGGGGGTCGTCCGGCGCATCCGCGGCGGGGCGGTGAGCATCGGAGCGGAGCCGTTCGCCGAGCGCTTCACCCGCCACCCCCGGGCCAAGAGCCGCATCGCCGCCAAGCTGGCCGAGCTGGTCGGCGACGGCGGCGCGATCGGCGTCGACGCCTCCAGCACCGTCCAGGGGATCGCCTCCCACCTCGGCGGCGTCGTCGACCTCACCGTGGTCACCAACGGGCCCGACACGTTCAACGCCCTCCAGAACAAGCCCGGCGTCACCGCCCTGCTCACCGGCGGCCAGCTCGACCCGCGGAGCGGCAGCCTGGTGGGCCCGCTGGCCACCCACTCGGCGCGCCAGCTGCTGCTGCGGCGGCTGTTCGTGTCGGCGGCGGCGGTCCACACGCGCTACGGCACCTCGGAGATGACGCTCGAGGACGCCGAGGTGAAGCAGGCGCTGGCCGACGTCGCCGGCGAGGTGATCGTGGCCATGGACTCCAGCAAGCTCGGCAAGCGGGGCGTGGCGCGGGGCCTGTTCCCCGACCGGATCGACGTCCTCGTCACCGAGCTCGACCCGGCCGACGAGCGCCTCGACCCCTACCGGGAGCACTGGGAGGTCCTCTGATGGGCATGGTCGAGACGCTCCGTTCGGTGCTCCAGTTCCGGGCGCTCGAGCTCGACCCCGTCGTGCGGCGGCTCAACCGGGCGGCGTCGATCGGCGACCTGCGGTCGATCGCCCGGCGGCGCCTGCCCCGCGGCGTGTTCGACTACATCGACGGCGCCGCCGAGGACGAGCGCACCCTGGCCGCCAACAGCGACGCCTTCGCCCGGCTCGGCTTCCGGCCCCGGGTGCTGCGCGACGTCGCCGAGGTCGACCCGTCGACCACCCTGCTGGGCCGCCGCCTGCCGCTGCCGCTGGTGCTCTCCCCCACCGGGTTCGGCCGCATCGCCGATCCCCAGGGTGAGCTGGCCGTCGCCCGGTCGGCGGCGAAGGCGGGGCTCACCTACACGCTGTCCACGCTGGCCACCCGCTCGATCGAGGAGGTCGCGGCGGTCAGCGACGGGCCCCGCTGGTTCCAGGTGTACGTGTGGCGCGACCGGGGTCTGGTCGAGGAGCTGATCCGCCGGGCCGCGGCCGCCGGCTACGAGGCGCTCGTGGTCACCGTCGACACGGCCGTGCTCGGCAAGCGCGAGCGCGACGTCCGCCGGGGCTTCTCGCTGCCGCCGAAGATCGGGCTGGGCACGCTGGTCGACGGGGCCGTGCACCCGGCCTGGACGTGGGCGTTCGTGCGGTCCGAGCCGATCAAGTTCGCCAACGTGGTCACCCGGGAGGTGGGCGACGGCAGCGACGCCGTCTCACTGGCCGAGTACGTCAACTCCCAGTTCGACCCGTCGCTGTCGTGGCGCGACCTCGACTGGATGCGCACGATCTGGGACGGCCCGATCGTCGTGAAGGGCATCCAGACCGTGGAGGACGCCCGCCTGGCCGTCGACGCCGGGGTCGACGCGATCGCCCTGTCCAACCACGGCGGCCGGCAGCTCGACACCGCGCCGACCCCACTCGACCTGGTCGAGCCGGTGGTGCAGGAGGTGGGCGACGCGGCCCCGGTGCTGTGCGACGGCGGCGTCCGGCGAGGCAGCGACATCGTGAAGGCCCTGGCGCTGGGGGCCACCGCCTGCATGGCCGGGCGCGCCTACCTCTACGGCCTCGGCGCCGGCGGCGAGCGTGGCGTCGACAAGGCCCTCGCCCTCCTCGACGCCGACGTCCGCCGCACCATGGCCCTCGTCGGCGCCCCCACCGTCGCCGAGATCACCCGCGCCCTGGTCGACTGACCGCCGGCCGGCGTTCAGGTGAGCATGAGGTCGGCCTGGGCGGCGCGGGCGCAGGCGTCGGGGGCGGTGTCGCCGCCGAAGACCCGGGTGGCGGTGACGGTGAGCTGCCGGGCGCCGGTGAGGTCGAGCTGGATGCGGCTGGCCTCACCCACGACGAAGGAGCGCCAGTACACCTCGGCGCCGTCGAGCGAGAAGCGGATCTCGACGGTCACGCCGGGCGCCGAGTCGTCGGCCAGGCCGAGGGTGCCGTCGAGGCGGGTGTAGCCGCCGCCGAGGTCGTAGGTGACGGTGCGGGTGGCGCCGCCCTCGCAGCCGCCGATCGGCTCCGACACGAACGTCTCGCCGTGGGCGCTCCCGCCGATCCCCACGTCGGCCGGCTCCCACGGCTCCCCATCCACCGGTACGAGCCCGGCCGGGCCCGGCACCGGCTCCTCCCCGTCGGCCGGTGGCTCCGACGACGGCGTGGTCACGTCCCCCTCGTCGTCGGCGGCCTCCGTCGTCGTGGTCGTCCCCGGCTCCGCGGAGTCGTCGTCGCCCGACCGCACCACCACGACGAGCCCGACGAGACAGGCGACCGCGACCGCCGCGACTCCCCCGACGATCCAACCCCGCCGCGATCCCCCACCGCCATCGCCACCGTCGGCGGGCTCGTCCTCCGCGGCGGGCTCGTCGTCGTCCTCGGCCGGGACGTCGGGTTCCTGCGCCTCGTCGTCCGCCACGGGGTCACCCTAGGAGACGGCCGAGGGGGCGTTCCCGCTCACCCGCCGGCTGGGGCGACGTCGGCGAGGACCTCGGACGGGTCCGCGGGGGCCACCAACGGTTCGTCGGGCTCGTCGGCGCCGGTGCCCGCCCGCAGCGTGCCCACGATCGTCCACAGCGAGACCGCCGCGAGGACGTAGGTGAGGAACCCGGTGGCGAACGTGGCCGTGATGCCGAAGAAGATCGACACCAGCGCCGCCATCACCGATCCCACCACCGACATCGCCCCGTTGATGCCCCACAGGAACGCGGTCGGTGCACCGGTGACGCGCCCCGCGGCCCGCATGCCGATCGAGAACGGCATGCCCATCAGGAGCGCGAGCGGGGCCAGGATCGCCACCGCGGTGAGGATCCGCACCGGCGTCGTCTCGCCGTCCATGGTGTCGATGACCTGCGGCGTCGCCACCCCGAACACCACCAGCAGGCCCAACAGCGCGGCCAGGGGCAGGAGCAACGACCGGGGTCGCCGGGGGTCGGTCACCCGTTCGACCAGCATGCTGCCCACCCCGCCGAACAGCAGCACCGTGAACAGCACCACGCCCAGGGCGTAGGTGGGATGCCCCAGGAAGGTCGACAACCGCTGGAGCTGGCTGAACTCGACGAACATGAACCCGAGCCCGATGCCGGCGAAGAACAGGTAGAACGGCCGCATCGCCCGGTCCCGCCGCCGGCCCTCCGCCCGGGCCATGTGCACCAGCGGGCCCCCGATGCACACTCCGGCCAGGAGCAGCACGGCCAGTGCCAGCAGCGCGAGGGTGGCCACGGACCGGTACACCTGCTCGTCGCTGAACCCCTCGCCGCCGAGGAACGTGCTGAGCCTCGCCATCTGGAAGAAGAACGGCCGGTCGTCGGTCGGCGCCGAGATGTCGGGCTTGAAACGCCCGATCGCCTCCTCCGGTCCACCGGCGACCGCGAGCTCCGCGAACCGGGAGTCGCCCACGCTGTCGGGCGTCAGGACGACCGGGAACTCCATCCGGTCGGCCGTCCGTGTCAGGGCGTCGATCGTCGCCTCGGGAAAGGGCTCCGGGCTGACCAGCAGCGTCGCGACGCTGACCCCGTCGAGGTTCTGGGGGCCCGCGTAGATCAGGATGTGGTCGCGCGGGTTCTCGACACCCCGCTCGGTCAGCGCCTGGGCCGCCAGCGCGGTCGTGCGCAGCATCTCGAGCGGCTCCCGACCGGGGGCCTCGTACCAACGTGACACCGACAGGACGCCGCCGGGACTGAGCCGGTCGAAGAAGGTCGCCCAGGCGTCGGTCGTGTAGAGCGAGTTCTCGCTGAGCGAGAACGCCCCCGCCGCCGTGGCCGCCCACGTGTCGATCATCGAGATCTGGATCTGGTCGAAGCGACGATCGGTGCGGGTAAGCCAGCTCCGAGCCTCGTCGTTGACGAAGTGGACCCGTGGGTCCTCGTCGAGGTGCCCGCTGAAGTCGCCGTAGGTGTCGTTGAGCAGGCCGAGGATGTTGCCGTTGATCTCGATCCCGGTGACGTCGTCGCACCCGAACTCGAGGGCCGACAGGACGTCGCGGCCTCCCCCGACGCCGATGGTGGCGACGTCGCAGCCCCGGTCCTGCGCGTGGAAGCCGATGTTGGTCACGTCGTAGCGCAGGAAATCGGTCTCGTCGGCGCCGCCGTCGTACCCGGTCATCGACGTGGCCGCCGTCGAGTCGATCGTGAGCGTGAGCTGCGGCACCGTGATGCTCGGATCGAGAGTCGTGCTGAGGCCCCAGCCCGCGGGCGGCCCGGCCCGGTTCATGTCGCCGTCGACAGTGACCCGTGAGAAGGCGTTCCAGCGATCCTGGACGTGCAGAGGATCCTGCACCTCCTTGGTCCACAGCACGCGGATGAACGGCTTGCCGTCGTCGTGGCGGATGTTGTTGCCGACCGACACGACCGCGAACGTCGCGAGGACGGCGACCGACACGATCTTGCCGCCGCGGACGCCGGCGTCGACGGCGAAGGCGAGCGCGGCGACGCTCGCGAGGGCGGCCACACCCACGACCAGGCTCGGACCGTCGAGCCAGTTGAAGGCGACCACCAGCAACACACAGCCCAGCCCCGCACCGACCAGGTCGGTGGCGTAGAGGCGGTTCACCCGGCTCGGGAACCTCGTCAGCGCCAGGCACACGACCACCCCGCTGCAGACGAACGGGACCGAGATGACGACGCACGTGAGCAGGACCGACCACAGGCCGACCGCGGTCAGGCGGGGAACGAAGGGGACCGCGAGCTGGGTCAGGAACGCCACCACGATCGACACGGAGAAGAACAGCGAGAAGCGGTGCATCTGCCGCTTGACCGCCTCGTCGGGGAACATGGCGGGCCGCAGGTGCACGATCAACGCGCCCACCGTCATGCCGAACAGCGCGACCGAGATCGCGACGAATGCGAAGTGGTACCACATCGTCACGCTGAAGATCCGCGTCAGCACGATCTCGTACATGAGCGTGGTCAGCGTCACGACGAACAGGCCCGCGTACGTGGCGGGGCGAGCGCGCAACGCACCGGCGACTTCGGTCATGTTCCCGCCCCCCAGGTTCGGGCACCCCACTTGCAAACCCGACCCTACTCGTCCCGGGGTCGACCCGTGCCGCCGCCAGCGCGATGAGTAGTGGACCCGGCGACGACGTGGACACCACGGGTTCGTCGCCCCGTTACCCTCCGGGACATGTCGCGCGGTCGGACGATGAAGGTGCTCACGCGGCACTTCGACGGGCGGACGTCCAGCCAGCGGCCGGACGAGCTGATCGTCGAGGAGCCGCTGGAGATCCACCTCGACGGCGTGCTGGTCGCCACCACCATGCGCACCCCCGGCCACGACTTCGAGCTGGCCGCCGGCTTCTGCCACACCGAAGGGCTCCTGGCCGGCGCGCCCGTCCGAGGCTGCCGCTACTGCGGCACCGGGGCGGCGATAGAGAGCGACTTCAACGTCGTCACCGTCGAGACCGGCGGCCTCGCCCCGACACCGACGCCCCGCCTCACCGCCACCACCTCGGCGTGCGGGATGTGCGGCACCACCGCCATCGACGAGCTGCGCGACCGCCTGCGGCCCCTCCCGCCGAGCGAGCCCCCACCGCTCGACGTCCTCGCCGACCTCGCATCCCGGGCCGCCAAGTCGCAGGAGCTGTTCGACGCCACCGGCGCCGTCCACGCCGCCATGCTGTTCGCCCCCGACGGCGAACCCCTGGTCACCAGGGAGGACATCGGTCGCCACAACGCCGTCGACAAGGTGGTCGGGCGCCTGCTGCTCGACGGCCGCCTCCCCGCCACCGGCCTGGGCCTGTGGGTGAGCGGCCGGGCCAGCTTCGAGATCGTGCAGAAGGCCTGGGCCGCCGGCGTCGCGACGGTGGTGGCGGTCAGCGCCCCGTCGTCGCTCGCCGTGAGCGCCGCCCGCCTGGCCGAGATGACCCTGTGCGGCTTCGCCCGCGACGGCCGGCTCAACGTCTACTCGGGCGCGGGGGTCGGCTGACGTGAGCCTCCGCGAGCAGTTCACCGGCTGGAACCCCCGGCTGTGGGCGGGCTGGCGGCCCAACGGCGTCGGCGAGCAGAAGCCCCACCACTACCGCGAGATGGCCAAGACGGCGTGGGACAACCGCAAGCACCCCGTCTACGCGTTGAAGGTCCTGAACCGGGGCGCCTGCGACGGCTGCGCACTGGGCGTCACCGGGCTGCACGACTGGACCCTCGACGGCGTCCACCTCTGCTCCACCCGCCTGCAGCTCCTGAAGCTCAACACCGCCGACCCGTTCGACCCGGCGCTCCTGGCCGACGTCGGCCCCCTCCGCACCAAGACCGGCAGCCAGCTCCGCCGCCTCGGCCGCCTGGCCCACCCCATGCGACGCCGCCGCGGCGAGCCCGGGTTCCGCCGCGTCACCTGGGACGAGGCCCTCGACGCCCTCACCTCGGCCCTCGGCACCGCGGAGCCCGACCGCGTCGCCCTCTACCTGACCAGCCGGGGCATCACCAACGAGACCTACTACGTCGCCGGCAAGGCGGCCCGGGCGCTGGGGATCGCCGGCGTCGACTCGGCCGCCCGCGTCTGCCACGCCCCCTCGACCCTCGGCCTCAAGGCGACCATCGGCGTGGCCGCCACCACCTGCTCCTACCAGGACGTGATCGAGAGCGACCTGGTGGTCCTGTGGGGCGCCAACCCGGCCAACAACCAGCCGGTGTTCATGAAGTACCTCTACCTGGCCCGTCGCCGGGGCTGCCGGGTGGTCGTGGTCAACCCCTACCTGGAGCCCGGGCTCGAGCGCTACTGGGTGCCGTCCAACGTCGAGTCGGCGGTCTTCGGCACGAAGATGAGCGACCTGCACGTGCCGGTCCGCCCCGGCGGCGACGTCGCCCTGGCCAACGCGGCGCTCAAGCTGCTGGTCGAGCGGGGCGGGATCGACGAGCGGTTCGTCGCCGAGCACACCGAGGGCTTCGCGGCGCTGCGGCAGGATCTCGACGGGCAGGACCTCGACGACCTCCTGCGTCTCGCCGGCGTCGACCGCCCCACCGTCGACGCCTTCGTCGACGAGCTCATGAAGGCCGGCGCCGCCATCCACCTCTGGTCGATGGGCATCACCCAGCACCGCGACTCGGTCGCCGGCGTGCAGGCCATCGTCAACCTGGCCCTCGCCCGGGGCGACGTGGGCCGGGACGGCGCGGGCCTCATGCCCATCCGGGGCCACTCGGGCGTGCAGGGCGGCGCCGAGATGGGTGCCTACGCCACGGCTCTCCCGGGCGGCCTGCCGGTCGACGACGTGCACGCCGCGGCGCTGGCCGAGCAGTGGGGCTTCCCCGTCCCTCCGGCTCCGGGCCTCACCGCCCCCGAGATGGTCGACGCCGCCGAGCGGGGCGACCTCGACGTGCTGTGGATGTCGGGCGGCAACTTCCTCGACGTGCTGCCCGACCCGCCCCGGGTCGAGGCCGCGCTGGCCAACGTTCCCCTGCGGGTCCACCAGGACGTGGTGCTGAGCAGCCAGATGCTGGTCGACGGCGACGACGTGCTGCTCCTGCCGGTCGCCACCCGCTACGAGCAGGAGGGCGGCGGCACCGAGACCACCACCGAGCGCCGCATCATCTTCAGCCCCGAGATCCCCCGCCGGGTGGGCGAGGCCCGCAGCGAGTGGCGCCTGTTCGCCGAGGTCGCCGCCCGTACCCGGCCCGACCTCGCCGACCGCTTCGCCTGGCCCACCAACCGCGACCTGCGGGCCGAGATCGCCGACGTCGTGCCGTTCTACGCCGGCATCGAGACCCTCGCCGAGCCCGGTGACCAGGTGCAGTGGGGCGGCCGGCACCTGTGCGCCGACGGCGCCTTCCCCACGCCCGATGGCCGAGGCCACTTCTCCGTGCTGACCCCGGTCGAGCCCGACCTGCCCGACGGCCGGTTCCTGGTGACCACCCGCCGGGGCAAGCAGTTCAACTCGATGGTCCACGCCGCGGTCGACCCGCTGACGGGCGCGGTCCGCGATGCCGTGTTCGTCGACCACGCCGACGCTGCCGACCTGGGCCTCGCCGACGGCGACCGGGTGCGCCTGACGTCGGACACCGGCACCTTCGAGGGCACCGCCAAGCTGGTGCGCCTCCCCGCCCGCTCGCTGCAGGTCCACTGGCCGGAGGGCAACGTGCTGATCCCGACCGGCGCCGAGCACCGCGAGCCGGGCTCGAAGGTGCCCGCCTACAGCGCCGTCGTGAGCGTCGAGCCCGTCACGTGACGCCCTGACGGAACGTCGCCGTCGTTGCGGCCCGGAGCGACCGTTTCGGTGCGTCGACGCCGCAACGTGGGCTCAGGCGAAGTCCGGCGGCGGGGTGAAGCCGCCGAGCAGATCCTCCAGGTGGCCCGCGACGGCGATCGCCGTCCGGTCCTCCAGATGGCCGGCCACCACCTGGACGCCCACGGGCAGCCCCTGCGGCGTCCGGCCGGCCGGCGGCACGGCGACCGGCACCAGCAGCGTGCCGATACCGCCGTTCCAGGCGATGCCGTCCATGTAGGAGCGGGTCGTGCCGTCGACGTCGAGCGTGCGGGCGATGATCTCGCGCTCGGTGTCGTGCGGGAAGGCGGCGGTGGTCATGACCGGGGCGAGCAGCACGTCGTGGTCCCGGAACAGCCGGGCGAAGGCGGCGCGGTGGTGCTGGCGCCGCTCGTCGGCCCGCAGCCAGTCCCGGTGGCGCCGGGTGATGGCGCGCAGCGCCCGGATCGCCGGCTCGTCGGCTCCGGGACCGGTCGTCGGCGTGCTGTCGGCCGCGGCGGCGAACCCGGCGAACGTCTCGTCGGGCAGACCGGCGAAGGTCAGGGGGAGCACCAGGCTCTCCCACGAGCGGGTGAGGTCACCGAGCCCGACGGGCGGCGTGTCGAGGGCGACCACCGTGGCGCCCCCGTCGGCCAGCGCCGCGGCCGCCTCGTCGAGGCAGGCCCGGACGTCGGCCGCCAGCGGGACGAACGGGTCGTCGAACCAGGTCGCCACCCGCAGGCCGGCGAGCGCTCCCCCGTTGCGGGGTGCCGGCAGCTCCAGCCGCCAGCCGACGCCGTCGCGCTCGTCGGGCCCCGCCAGCACGTCGAGGCCGAGGGCCAGGTCGGCGGCGCTGCGCCCCATCGGGCCGAAGACGCCCACGTCCGGGGTGCCGAGCGAGCCCGGCGGGCCCGGGATGTGACCCCGGGCCGGGATGATGCCCCAGGTCGTCTTGAGGCCGAAGACCCCGCAGAAGTGGGCCGGGTTGCGGATGGAGCCGCCGATGTCGCTGCCCAGCTCGAACCCCGTGAGTCCGGCGGCCAGCGCCGCGGCCGGGCCGCCCGACGACCCGCCCGCCGTGCGGTCGAGTGCCCACGGGTTGTCGGTCCGCCCGTAGACGTCGTTGTAGGTCTGCAGGTCGCCGGCGTAGAGGGGCGTGTTGGTCTTCCCGAACACGACCGCGCCCGCCGCCTTGAGCCGGGCGACCGAGGTGGCGTCGGCGTCGGGCACGTGGTCGCGCAGCTCGGGCGCCCCGGACGTGGTGACCAGGCCCTTGGTCTCGAAGGTGTCCTTGACGGTCATCGGCAGCCCGTGCAGCGGCCCCCAGCTCTCGCCCCGGGCGCGGGCGGCGTCGGCATCTTCGGCTCGCTGCCGGGCGCGGTCGACGTCGAGGGCGACGACGGCGTTGACCCGCCCGCCCAGGTCGGCCGACTCGACCCGGCGCAGGAAGTGGTCCAGCAGCTCGACGCTGGACACCTCGCCCTTCGCCAGCAACGCACACAGCTCGCTGGCCGATCGGAAGTGCAGTTCCCCCATGCCCGGAGACGCTAGGTCGCCGCGGCCGCGTCCGGCATGCTGGGCCCGTGGACGACGAACCCGGCCGGCTGGCCCCGCTGACGGTGCCCCGGCTGCTGGGGCGGGGGCTCACCCGGCGGTGCCCGGTGTGCGGGGCGTCGGGCCTGTTCCAGCGCTGGTTCACGATCCGGGAGCGCTGCCCCCGCTGCGACTTCCCGCTGGAGCAGCGGATCGAGGGCCACTGGATGGGCGCCCTGGGCATGAACACGATCGTCAGCTTCGGTGCCCTGTTCGTCACGATGACGGCCGGCCTGATCATCACCTACCCGGACATCGCCGTCGGGCCCCTGATCGCGGTCACGGTGACGGTCGCCGTCGTCGTCCCGCTGGTCTTCTACCCGTTCTCGAAGACCCTGTGGAGCGCCGTCGACCTGGCGATGCGCCCCCTCGAACCCGACGACGACGTCGACCCCCGCTGGATCCCGCCCCCCGCCCACCCCCGCCCCCACCGCTAGCGGCGACGTCGACTCGTGGCTCGGAGAGCTTACGACGAGGTTGCCGGTACGCCGGTCCGATCAAGGAGCAAGTCGTTCGGCGCGGCCTTCGAGGAAGGTGCGCTCGGCCGGGCTGGGCGCCAGGTCGGCGGCGGTCTGGTAGGCCCGGACGGCGTCGGCCGGGCGGGCGAGGCGCCGGAGGAGGTCGGCGCGTGTGGCGTGGAAGAGGTAGTAGGTGTCGAGGTCGAGCCGGTCGACGAGAGCGAGGGCGGGGGCCGGGCCATGGACCTCGCCGTAGGCGATGGCGCGGTTGAGGGCCACGACCGGTGTCGGGGACAAGCGGAGCAGGTGGTCGTAGAGGGCGAGGATCTGGGGCCAGTCCGTTGCTTCGATCGAGGCCGCCTGGCTGTGGACATCACCGATCGCGGCCTGGAGCTGGTAGGGCCCCGGCCGGTCTCGGCGGGCGCAGGCCCGGACCAGGGCGTGGCCCTCGTCGACGAGGGCGTGGTCCCAGAGGATGCGGTCCTGGTCCCTGAGCACCACAAGTGAACCGTCGTGGTCGACCCGGGCGGGTTGCCGTGCCTCGGTGAGCACCAGGAGGGCAAGCAGCCCGGCGACCTCGGGCTCGTCGGGCATCAGCGCGGCGACGGTGCGCGTCAGCCGGATGGCCTCGCCGCGCAGGTCGGCCCCGGGAGCGCCCGGGGCACCGGCGTTGTAGACGAGGTAGAGGACGGCGAGGACGGGCGGGAGGCGATCGACCAGTTCGGGGTCGGTCGGCACCCGGTAGGGGATCCGGGCCGCTTTGATCTTGTGCTTCGCTCGGACCAGGCGCTTGGCCATGGTGGCTTCCGGGACCAGGAAGGCTGCAGCGACCTCCCGGGTGCTGAGGCCCCCGAGCAGTCGCAAGGTGAGCGCGATCCGGGCCTCGGTCGACAGTGCGGGATGGCAGCACGTGAAGATGAGGCGGAGCCGATCGTCGATCACGGGACCTGTCGCCTCGGGCTCGTCCTCGGACCGGCCGAGCGCCGCCTGCTCCTGAAGTTCCCGGCCGCGGTCGTCGCGGCGCAGCCGGTCGATGGCCCGGTGGCGGGCGGTGGTGGTGATCCACCCGCCCGGGTTCGGCGGTAGGCCCTCAGCCGGCCACCTTTGCAGGGCGACGGCGAACGCCTCCTGGACGGCGTCCTCGGCCAGGTCGATGTCACCGAAGGCCCGTACCAGCGTGGCCACCGACCGCCCGGCCTCTTCACGGAAGATCCGACCGACCCTGGCCTCGTCCACGTCCGGCTCGGTCAGGACCCGGTGTCCAGGAAGGGACGCACCTCGATCGGCGCGCCGATGCACACGGTCACCTTCGAGCCCCAGCCGAGCGCGGCGTCGAGATCGGGGGCCTCGATGATGTAGAAGCCCGCGATGTGCTCCTTGGACTCGACGAAGGGGCCGTCGGTGGTCACGACTTCGTCGCCGGCCCGCCGCAGGACTGTGGCGGTGTCGGGGTCGTGGAGGCGCCCCGAGAAGAACCAGGCACCGGTCGCCTTCATCTCCTCCTCCACCTCGCCGAGCTTCTGCCAGCCGGCCTGCGCCTCGGCCTCGGTCACCGGCTCGCGGGAGGCACCCTCCACGGTGTGGGTCGCCAACATGTACTTCGCCATCGCTGATCTCCTCGTCGGGCGGTGGGCGTGTCCCGCCGCTCTCCCTCACTACGAAGGGCCTCGGCCCAGATGGACATCCCTACCCGGAGAACCCACGGATCCAAGGTCGCGCCCGGCGAGCGAGACCCCCGAGGGCCGAAGCGGACGGCCCGGGCCATGAAGGGCGCCACCAGCCGGACGAGCTGGCGCCCCTCAGGTGGCTGTGTCGAGCAGGGTGGCGTAGCGCGAGAGGTAGAGCGGCCAGCCGGCATCTCCGTCGACGCCGTCGCGGACGCCCTCCCAGCCTTGGCCGTGTCGCTCGAGGTGGCGGTGCACGAGCTCGACGCGGGTGCGTTCGGGCGTTTCGGTGGAGAAGCGGACCTCGACCTCGCTGGCCTGGTCGGGATCGGTCTGGAGCTGCCAGTACGGGCTGATGTCCCAGCTGAACACGACCCGGTGCGGGGGGTCGTAGGCGAGGATGCGGGCCCAACGGCACTCGGAGCCGTCCTCGGCGACGTCGTAGATGTTTCCGCCGACGTGGGGGTCGAAGGTCGTCCGGGCGATCGGGGAACCGAGGAGGTTGTGCTCGGGTGGCTTGAAGTCCCCGAAGCGCTCGACGAAGGTCGAGAACGCATGGTCGATCGGCGCGTCGACGACGATCTCGTGGCGGACGATGGTGTCGTCGGCAAGGCTCATGGGGTCTCCTCTGCTGGTTGTTCGGTGATGTCCTGGTACGCGTTGAGTGCCCGGTTCCAGAAGGTGTCGAGCTGGTCGCGGAGCGCGAGGAGACCTGCGGCGTTGAGGTGGTAGACCCGTCGGGTGCCGATCGGTTCCTCGTCGACGAGACCGGCGTCCTTGAGCACCTTGAGGTGCTGGGACACGGCGGGGCGGCTGACGGGGAGCTCGGCGGCGAGCTCGCCGACCGCTTGGGGTCGTTCGGCCAGGAGCAGGACGATCGCCCGTCTGGTCCGGTCACCGAGGGCCCCTAGGCCGTCCTCATCTTGGTAAGTCTCCACGAACCGTTAGTAGAGACTGACCGATGGGCGGCTGTCAAGTGGTCGCCGGTCACGACCCGGGGTGGAGGTCGGTGGCCAGGCGGGTGAGGTAGTGGCGGTACATGTCGACCAGGGACTGGGTGCGGTCGAGGAGCCAGACGAGCGAGGCGCCCTCCATGAAGGCGACCAGCTCGGTCGCCACCCGGGCGGGGTCGACGTCGGGGCGGACGACGCCCTCCCGTCGGCCCCGGGCGAGCGACTGGGCGACGGCGTCGCGGATCAGGCGGTTGCGGTCGAGGAAGAACCGCCGCACCTCGCCCTCCGCCTCGAGGTGCTCCGACTGGAGGACCGTGTAGAGCGCAGCGATCCCGGGCTCCGACTCCGACAGCTCGGCGTAGCGGACGATTCCCCGGATGGCGTCGAGCGCCGGCAGCGGGGCCAGCTCGGCGGCGATCGCCGAGGCCCGCTGATCGCGGTCGGCGATGACGGCGAGCAGCAGCGCCTCCTTCGACTTGAAGTGCCGCAGCACTCCCGCCGGCGTCAACCCGACCCGCTCGCCGATCAGCGCCAGCGACCCGCCCCGGTAGCCCTGGCGGGCGAACACCTCGGCCGCGGCCCGCAGGATCGCCTCCCGCCGGACGACCCCCCGCCGCTGCACCTGGCCCTTGATCCCGGCCACGCCGTCAACCCGCCCCCGACGGCCTCGGCGCCTCGGTCCCGCCCGGCGCCTCGGTCCCGCCCGGAGCCTCGGTCTCGCCCGACGACTCGGGCGACTCGGTGGTCGGGGTGACGCCCGACCGGACGTGGGCCGTCGACGGCCAGGGCTCGGACGGGCGGGGTGGGAGGTCACCCGCAGGGCGGGGCCAGGCGATCGGGGTGACACCGCTGGCGATGAGGCCGCCGGGCGGGATGCCGGGCCGGTCGACCGCCGGGTGCCGCTGCCGGCCCGACGAGCGGTGGCAGCCGTCGGCCAGGTAGATCACCGTGTGCACCGCCCGCGGCCGGTCGGTCGCGTTGGGCCGGGCCAGGTGGGCGGTCAGGCCGTGGTGGAAGGCCACCGAGCCCTTCGGCACCTCGACGAACACCGGCTCCCGCCCCTGCAGCGACGGCTCCGCGAGCAGGTCGTCGGGCTCCCCGGTGAAGATGTCCACGAACCGCCGGAGCCCGATCCGGTGCGACCCCGGCACGTACCCCATCGCCCCCGACCGCAGGGTCGACCCCTCGAACGGGATCCACGCCGTCGCCGTGAGCGGTTCCTCGATCGGCCAGTAGGGCTGGTCCTGGTGGGCGTCGGTCTCCCGGCCGTGCGGCTCCTTGTAGAGGGCCTGGTCGTGCCACAGCCGCACCCCCTCGGCGCCCAGCAGCTCGGCCGCCACCTGGGCGAGCCGGGGGTGGAACGTGAGGGGCCGGACCGTCGGCCAGTCCTCCCACAGGTTCTGGCACTGCACGAACGACTGCTCGTAGCGGGACTTCTCCTCCAGCGCCCGCCCGTCGCCCGCCTTGCGCGCCGCCACCGCCCGGGTGACCTCGACGGCGTAGCGGTCGAGCTCGTCGTGGGACAGCAGGTCGGGCACCACCACGTAGCCGTCACGGCGGAACGCCTCGACCAGTGTCGCCGGCACGATCGTCGTCGACGCCATCGCCACCCCCGTGAACGCTCAAATGTGTAAACGAGGATTTACATTAATCCCAACCCGCGTCACCCCTCAAGGGCCCGCCCGGCCGGAATCGGGGTCGACCATCAGGGGTGCCGAGTCGACGGCCTCGAAGTCGGCGCCGGTGAGCGAGCCGAGGGTCTGGAGGGCGTCGTTGTCCCAGCGGTCGTCGGGCACGCCACCGAGGTACCAGGCCGACCCGTTGTCGGCGACGATCACGCCGTGGTCCCGCATCGCCTCGGCGACCACCCGGGCTTGCGGAGCCAGCCCCGACAGGTCGACGTCGGCCCGCAGGCGCAACCGCAGGCCCATCGGCGGGAGCGCCGGGTCGGTGCTGTCGGACGCGGCGTGGCGGGCCGGCCAGACGTAGGCGTCCTGGCTGGAGGGCACGGTCACCCGGATGGCGTGGTCGATCCGGCCCGCCGCCACCTCGTCGTAGCGGACCAGGCCGGGGGCGATCGGCAGCCCGGCGGCGTCGGCCGACGTCCAGCCCGCGGGCCGCAGGTCGTGCGAGCGCAGGTCGTAGACGGCGCCCGACCCCGCCCGCCACGAGCCGTCGGCGTTCGGGTGGGCGGCGTACAGCTCGTAGAGGCGACACCGGCCCGGGTCGACCACCAGCACGTGCCGGTCGCCGTCGGCGTCGGGGCCGCCCTCCACCGGGGCGTCGGGCGGGATGGCGTAGGGGCCCGGGTCGCTCTCGTCGGCGTACTCGAACGACACCGGCACCTCGGCCTGCCCCGCTGCCGCCTCGGTGACGGGGATGCCGATCGGCCCGCCCTCCCAGAGGCCCGCCCCGAAGTCGGCCTTCACGCCGCTGCCGGCACCGATGCTGGCCACGTAGTCGCCGCTGCGAGGGTGCACCGGCAGTCCGTCGACCCGGGCGTGCCAGTGGCTGTCGGCGGGGACGTCGCGGCAGTCGGCCGGCGGCGGCGCTGCCGTGGTCAAGGGTGTCGCGGTGGTCGGCGGCAGCGTCGTCGTGGTGGCGGCGAGGGTGGTCGCGGTGGACGTCGTCACCGTGGTCGCGGGCACCCGCAGCGCCGCCACCGACCGCGCCGCGCCCGACCCACCGTCGTCGAGCACCGAACACGCCGCTACCGACACCAGCACGACGACCACGACGCTGCCGATCGCGACCCGGCCCCTCCCCTCGATCACCGCCGCAGTCTTCCAAACCGTGGCGCCCACGCGGGTCCCCGGACGCTCCCCGTAGCCGTCTCCTCACCCTCGGTTCGTCATCGCGAACGACCCATCGAAGGCCGCTAAAGTCCCAGATCAGCGCGCCTTTTGAATGCAGTGGGGCATTTTGAGGCTGGGGGTCACCGTGCGCCGCATACCTATCCGTTTCAAACTCCTCGGTGCCCTCGCGGCACCGCTCCTGTGCCTGCTCGGCGTCATCCTCGTGGAGGTCGTGAGCACCTCCGGGCGGGCCGCCGAGATCCGGGAGGAGACCGACATGGCCACGGCCGCGGTCGGTCCGGCCGGGCTCATGACCGGGCTCCAGGACGAGCGCACCTGGGCCGTCGTCGAGCTGATCGGGCAGCAGGCCACGGTCACCATGCCGGTCACCGGCTACGAGGAGACCCGGGCGAACACCGACGGGGCCATCGCCGAGTTCCAGCGGGAGGTGGCCAGCAAGGGCGGCGCCGTGGCCGACGCCTACGGACCCGCGCTCGAGCAGCTCGGGAAGCTCGTCGCCCTCCGCCAGGAGATCGACGCCAACGACGAGCCCCGCACCCTCGACGGCAACAACCTGTTCGCGGACCAGGTGTTCGAGCGCTACGCCGCGCTCATCACGCCGTTCCACGACGGCAACAGCCGCCTGGCCCTCGCCATCGACGACCCGACCCTCCGCAAGGGCGTCGAGCTGATCGACCTCGCCTCGCGGCAGGTCGAGACGATCGCCCTCGTGATCCGGGGGACCATCCAGGGCGAGCTGAACCGGGGCGTCGACCGTCACGACATCCGCCTGATCTCCGGGTACGCCGCCGAGGCCCGCCGCAACGAGACGGCCATCGCGGAGGCCACGGATCCCTACCGCCGCATCGCCGCCAACGGGGTGCCGGAGAGCTTCGGCGTGGAGGTCCAGGAGGTGGTCGACGCCGCGGTCGCCGGGAACGTCGACATCACCCACGTGCTCGACGTGGCCAACATCCCCGTCGAGGACTCCTACAACGGCCTGCGCGACGAGTTCTCCGCGCAGCTCCTCACCGAGGCCGACGACATCAAGTCGACCGCCGAACGGCGCGTCAACCTCTTCCGCATCCTGGCCGCCGTCGCGGTGGTCGCGGCCGCGATCGCCACCTACGTGGTGTCCCGGTCGATCACGGGACCGCTGCGGGCGCTCACCCGGCAGGCCACCGACATGGCCAACCACCGGCTCCCCGAGGCGGTCGTCGGGATCCTGGACACACCGCTGGGCGACGACGTGAGCGTGCCGGCGGTGGAGTCCGTCCAGGTGGAGACCAAGGACGAGGTCGCGGACGTGGCCAGCGCGCTCAACACCGTGCAGGACTCGGCGCTCAGCCTGGCCGTGGAGCAGGCCGTGCTGCGCCGCAACATCTCCGACTCGTTCGTCAACCTGGGCCGGCGCAACCAGCACCTGCTGTCCCGGCAGCTCAACTTCATCACCGAGCTCGAGGCCAACGAGACCGACCCCGAGATCCTGTCGAACCTCTTCCGCCTGGACCACCTCGCCACCCGCATGCGCCGCAACGCCGAGTCGCTGCTGCTACTGGCGGGCGTGGATCCGCCCCGGACGTGGTCGGGGCCGGTGCGGGTCAACGACGTCATCCGCGCCGCGCTGGGCGAGGTCGAGGACTACCAGCGGGTGGTCGACCGCGGCGTCGAACCCGCCATGATCCTGGGCGTCGCGGCCGCCGACCTGGCCCACCTGCTGGCCGAGCTGATCGACAACGCCCTGATCTACTCACCGCCCGACCAGGCCGTCGAGGTGCGCGGCGGGCGCCGCTCCGACGTCGAGGGCGGCGGCTACACCCTCGCCGTGATCGACGCCGGCCTGGGCATGCGGACCGAGGAGATCGACCGGGCCAACCGCCGCCTCGCCGGCGCCGAGTCGTTCACGATCGCCCCGTCGAAGTACCTCGGCCACTACGTCGCCGGCCACCTCGCCGCCCGCCACGGCATCGGCGTCACCCTCTACGCCTCCCAGGGCGGCGGCATCACGGCGGTCGTCCACCTCCCGCTCACCCTCCTGGTGGAGGGCGCCCCCGCCCTCCCGGTGGCCGGCTACAGCCGCTGAGCGTCACTCGCCTGAGTGGACCGGGTCGGAGTCGTCGGCCTCGGCTGCGGCCAGCTCCTCGACGACAGCGGTGCGGGCGTCGCCGAGCTTGACGCCGTGGTCGCGGAGGATGGCGGCCGCCCCGTCGTCGACGCGGATCAGGCCCAGCAGCACGTGCTCGGTCCCGATGTGGTTGTGGCCGAGGCTGATGCTCTCCCGCAGGGCCAGCTCGAGGGCCTTCTTGGCGTGGGGGCTGAACGGGATGTGCCGACGGCTGGTCGCGGGCTCGTTGCGCCCGAGCCGCTCGGCCACGTCGGCGAACACACCGTCGCGGGTGAGCCCCCACCGGGCCAGCACCTTGGCGCCGACGCTGTCGGGCTGACCGAGGATCCCCACCAGCACGTGCTCGGTACCGATGGAGACGTGCCCCAGCTGGCGGGCCGCCTCCACGCCGTCGACCACGGCGGCGCGCGACCGCGGGGTGAAGCGCTGGAACAGGCCCGGCCGCTTGCCGAGCACGCCCCGCAGCAGCTCGCGGGGCAGCCGCCAGCGACCGTGCCGCTGCTGGGCGGCCTGCTTGGTGACGCCCAGCACCTCGCCCACCTGCGCCCACGAGCAACCGGTCTCGCGGGCGGCGATGACGAAGTGGTCGAGCAGCTGGTCGGCCTGATCGGTCAGCTCGCGGTGGCGGGTGACGGCGGCGGTCAATCGGTCGAGCGGCTCGTCGCTGGTGGCGCCCCGCTCGACCTCGGCGATGAGGTTCCTGACGTCCATGCGTCAATCATGGATTGACGAACAGCTCGACGTCAATTCGAAGTTGACGCGTACTGCAGCGGTGGTAGCCCGACGGTCCCGTTGGGCGATGCGGCCGGCGGCCGGGTGTCCGTACCGTCGGTTCCATGATCGACGTGCAGGGCCTGACGAAGCGCTACGGGAGGACGCCGGCGGTCGACGACCTCTCCTTCACCGTGCGACCGGGTCGGGTGACCGGCTTCCTGGGGCCCAACGGTTCCGGCAAGTCGACCACCATGCGGGTGATCCTCGGGCTCGACCGCCCGTCGTCCGGGACGGCGACGGTGAACGGCCGCCCCTACCGGTCGCTGCGGGCACCGTTGCGCGAGGTGGGCGCGCTCCTGGACGCGACGGCGCTGCACGGCGGGCGCCGCGCTGCTGACCATCTGCTGGCCCTGGCGCACTCGAACCGCCTCCCGGAGCGGCGGGTCGGCGAGGTCCTCGACCTCGTCGGCCTGTCCGACGTGGCCCAGCGGCGGGCCGGGGCGTTCTCGTTGGGGATGCGCCAGCGGCTCGGGATCGGCGCCGCGCTGCTCGGCGACCCGTCGGTGCTGCTGTTCGACGAGCCGGTGAACGGCCTCGACACCGAGGGCATCCGCTGGATCCGCGACCTGTTGCGGCGCCTGGCCGCCGAGGGTCGCACGGTCTTCCTGTCGAGCCACCTGATGAGCGAGATGGAGCTGACCGCCGACCACCTGGTGGTCATCGGCCGGGGCCGCCTGATCGCCGACACCACCGTGACGGAGTTCATCGACACCCACACCCGGCCGGTCACGGTGGTCCGCTCGCCCCGGGGCGCCGACCTGCTGGCGGGGCTGGAGGCCGCCGGCGCGGTGGTGGCACCCGACCCCGGCGGCGGCTGGCGCGTCACCGGGATGTCCGCCGCCACGATCGGCGACCTCGCCCACCACCACGCCGTCCCCCTCCACGCACTGCACCCCCTCCGCTCCACCCTGGAGGAGGTCTACACCCGCCTGACCACCACCAGCGTCGAGTACCGGGCCCTCCCACCGACCGACGCCGCGCCGACCGAGGCGGTCGCCCGATGAGCGGCGACCTGGGCGACGCCCGGGCCGGGTTCGGGGAGGCCGTGCGGTCGGAGTGGACCAAGTTCCGCACGGTGCGGTCGACCGTGGGGGTCACCGTGGCGCTGGGCGCCGCGCTGCCGTTGCTGGCGGCGGTGGTGGCCGCCACCGGGAGCCTGCAGCCCGACGACACCATCCTCGGGGCGAGCCTGCTGGGCGGCGCGGTCCTCGCCCAGCTGACCGCCGCCGCGCTGGGTGCCCTGGTGGTGACCGGCGAGTTCCGCACCGGCATGATCCGCACCACCCTCACCGCCTGCCCCCGCCCCCTCGTCGTGCTGGCGGCCAAGGCCACGGTGGTCGCCGGCGTCGTGGCCGCGGTCACGGCACCCTCCGCGGTGGCCGCGTTCGGGATCGGCCGGGTGCTGCTCGACGGCGACGGCTACGCCACCGGCGACCCGTTCCCAGCGTTGGCCGGCGTCGTGCTGGCGATCACCGCCATCGGCGTGCTCGGCGTCGGGGTCGGCAGCATGGTGCGCCACTCCGCGGGCGCGATCGCCGCCGTGGTCGGCGTGGTGCTCGTGCCCGGGCTCGTCGCGCCGCTGCTGGGCGACGTCGAGCGCTGGGTGGGCGGCGCCTCCCTCAACGGGGTCCTGCAGAAGATGACCCAGAGCAGCGACGCCACACCCGAGGCGGTCGGGAGCCTCGGCGCCTGGCTCTCGCTGGCGGTCGTCGCCGCCTACACGCTCGTGACCGTGGGCGGCGCCGTGTGGCTGCTGCGTTCCCGGGACTCCTGAGCCGGCTCGCGTACCGTGGCGACCGTGACCTGGTTCGATCGGGTGCGTCGAGCACCGCCGGCCGTGCTCGACGCGGCCGTGCTCGTCGCCGTCGGCCTCCCGACGGCGATGGATGCCTGGTGGAACGAGGCGGGCACCCGCCAGGCCGACGCCCTCACCTACGCCCTGACCGTCGTGTCGATCGGGGCGCTGTGGTTCCGGCGGCGCCGGCCCTTCGCCACCGCCCTCGTGTGCGGCGCGGCGCTGACCGGCTGGTACCTGCTCGGCCACCACGGCGAGCTGCTCAACCTTCCCACCATGGTCGCCCTCTACGCCGTCGCCGTGTCCCACGACCGCCGGACCACGCTGGTCACCGGGGCGGTGGCGTCGGCGTGGTCGGGGCTGCTCGGGTTCACCAGCAGCGACCCGATCGGCGCCCGCGGCGGGTCGCCGGTGATGGAGATGCTGTGGCCGCTCGTGCCGCTCGCCCTGGGCGAGGCGACCCGGAATCGCCGTGAGCTGCTCGCCTGGGCGCACGCCGAGCGCGAGCGGGAGGCCGGGCGCCGGGTCGACGCCGAGCGGGCCCGCATCGCCCACGAGTTCCACGACCTCGTCGCCCACACCATGGCGGCGGTCAACGTGCAGATGGGGCTGGCGGTCGCGGCGTTCGACACCAACCCCGACACGGCCCGCGCCGCCCTCGCCCAGGCCCGGGCGTCGAGCAAGGAGGCGCTGCAGGAGCTGCGCGCCACCGTGGCCCTCATGCGCGACGGCGCCGGCGACGGCATCGGTCCGGCGCCCCGGCTGGCGGGCCTCGACGGGTTGGCGCACACCGCCCGGGCCGCCGGGATCGCCGTCACCGTCGACGAGGACCCAGTTGCCGCGGCCGTCGAGCTACCGGCGGCGACCGAGCTGGCGGCCTACCGCATCGTCCAGGAGGCGCTCACCAACGTGGTCCGCCACAGCAACGCCCGCACGGTCGCCGTGTCGCTGCGGCGGCGCGGCAACTGCCTGGTGGTCGACGTGACCGACGACGGCACCACCCCGGCGCCGCCGACCGGGAACGGCTACGGCCTGCTCGGCATGACCGAACGAGCCGGCGCTGCCGGTGGCCACCTCTCGCACGGCCCCGTCCCCGGCGGTGGCTTCGCCGTCCACGCCGTCCTCCCCGCCACGACCGACACGGCTGCCTCGGCATGACCATCCGCGTGCTGCTCGCCGACGACCAGACCGTCGTGCGCGTCGGGTTCCGGGCCATGCTCGAGCTCACCGACGACATCGTCGTGGTCGGCGAGGCCGCCAACGGCCGCGACGCCATCGACCTCGCCCGCGCCGCCCGGCCCGACGTCGTGCTCATGGACGTCCGCATGCCGGTGCTCGACGGGCTCGCCGCCACCCGTGCCATCGCCGCCGACCCCACGCTCGACGACGTGCGGGTCGTGGTGCTCACCACCTTCGAGATCGACGACTACGTGTTCGGGGCGCTCGAAGCCGGCGCCAGCGGCTTCCTGCTCAAGGACCTCGACGCCGACGAGCTCCACGCCGCGGTCCGCACCGTCGCCGCCGGCCACAGCCTGCTGGCGCCCACCGTCACCCGCCGGGTGGTCGACGAGTTCACCCGCCGCTCACCCCGGCCCGTCGCCCCCGAGCGCCTCGACGTGCTCACCGACCGGGAACGGGAGGTCACCCGACTGGTCGCCCACGGCTTCACCAACGACGCCATCGCCCGCCACCTGGTCATGAGCCCCCACACGGCGAAGACCCACGTCAACCGGGCGATGACCAAGCTCCACGCCCGCGACCGCGCCCAACTCGTCGTCGTCGCCTACCAGACCGGCCTCGCCGGTGTGGGTGACGCCCCCTAGCCGAAGAGCGCGGACACGACGTCGGCGGCGTCGGCCGGGGCGTGGACCTCCAGGGCGGTGCCCCGGGCGTCGATCACCAGGGCGAAACCGAAGAACCGGCAGCAGACCTGCTCGGCGGCGGCGAGGCGGGCGACCTCCGCCACGTCGACGTCGGCGCCGAGCTCGAGGCGGAGGCCGGCATCGTCGAGCGGCCGGCGGGCGACGACACCCTCCAGCAGCGACTGCCACTCCCCCAGGCGCCCCGCCATGTCGGCAGCGCCGAGCGTGCAGGCGATCGGCTCCCCGCCACCCGCGTCGGCCTTGGCGACCAGCGGCACCGGCGCCCCGACCGAGTCGGCGCCGCCGGCCGAGACGCAGCCGCAGTGGTCGTCGCAGGGGCCCTCGGGGCGGTGTGTCGACAGCACCGCGGCGGCCCGCTGGAGGTCGGCCGTGAAGGTGGTGAGCTCGGCGATCTGGGCGTGGGCCTCGGCGACCTTGGCGTCGACGGCCGCCCGCAGGCGCTCCTGCACCGGCCCGCAGCGCCCGCCGTCCCAGGCCTCCGTCAGCTCGGCGACCTCGTCGAGGCTGCAACCGAGCTGCTTGGCCCGGCCGATGAAGCGGAGCCGGTCCAGCGAGGTGTCGTCGTAGAGCCGGTAGCCCGCCGCGGTGCGACCGGACGGCGTGAGCAGGCCGATGTCCTCGTAGTAGCGCAGCGTGGCCGGCGTGAAGCCCGAGCGCTGCGCCACCTCGGCGATCCGGTACGTGGTGGCCATGACGGCAGGGTAAGCCTTCGAGTCGACTTGAAGGTCAAGCCCCACGCCGCACCACCCGGCGTGGGTAGCGTCGGCCGCCATGTCGGTGCTGCGCTCCCTCCTGCTGTTCGCCCTCGCCGCCGTCGCCGAGATCGGCGGCGCCTGGCTCGTCTGGCAGGGCGTCCGCGAGCACCGCGGCGTCGCCTGGATCGGCGCCGGCATCGCCGCGCTGGCCGCCTACGGGTTCGTCGCGACCCTCCAGGACGACCCCAACTTCGGCCGGATCCTGGCGGCCTACGGCGGGATCTTTGTCGCCGGCTCCCTGGCCTGGGGCGTCGCGGCCGACGGCTTCCGCCCCGACCGCTACGACCTCGCCGGCGCCGCCCTCTGCCTCCTCGGCGTGGCGGTGATCATGTACGCCCCGCGTCCCACGTGAGCCAGCGGTCGACGGCGTCACGCATGTGATCCGAGAACGCCAGCGGGGCATCGGCCAGCTCGGCGGGTGTGAACCAACGGACGGCGGCGATCTCGTCCTCGGCGACTACCGCGGCGACGACGTCCCCATCGACGCCATCGGGGCCGTCGGGGCCGTCGGGGTCGGGCACGGCGTGGAAGTAGATGTTGAGGGTGGCGTACGTGGTGTCGTCGCCGTAGCGGTCGATCCACATCCCCAGCAGGCCCGTCAGCCGGATCGCCAGGCCCGTCTCCTCCCGGACCTCCCGCAGGGTGGTCGCCTCCGGGTGCTCGGCGCCGTCGCAGAAGCCGCCCGGCACGTCCCAGTGGCCGGCCCACGGTGCGTGCGCCCGCTGGACCAAGAGCAACCGCCCGCGGTGGGTCACGAAGGCGCCGCCGCACGGCTTGGCGTTGTCCCAGAACTCGGCCCCGCAGGACGCGCACGCGCAGGGCGGCGGCTTCCCCAGCGGTGCGCCGCAGTCGGCGCAGAACTCCAGGATCACGGGTGGACCACCGGTTCGTAGCCGTGCCGCAGCACGTCGACGGTGCAGGCCGGTGTCATCACCACGGCCTCGCCCACGGTCGGCCGGTCGTGCGGCGGGCCGTAGCCGGCGGGCGACCACGGCACGACCCGGTCGCGGAGCACCAGTGACGGGGAGCCGTCCACCAGGGCGAACGCACCGGCGGGGACGTCGGCCCAGGCGAGGAGGTGGTGGCGCTGGGAACGGGTCGCGTCGACGCGGTCGTCGTGCATCCGGCGGTCCATCGGGTCGACCCGCTGGCGCTCCCCGAACGCCGCTGCCCAGGCATCGCACCAGCGGTCGAAGTCGGGCCGACGGCACAGCGCGCAGGGGCGATGGCCCGCCGCCAGCGCCACCGCCTCGTCCCAGAAGAACAGCGGCGTCCAGCGGTTCGGCTCCCATTTGGGCGCCACCCAGCCCTTGTGCTCCAGCCGGCAGGTGATCCAGCGGCGCACCTGCCACGGCCGGGCGATCTCCCCGACCCGCCGGTGGATGCACCCCCGGTTGCCCATGAACATCCCCCGCTGGTCGAGCGCCACGATCTCCCCGCCCGGCGTCACCCGGTTCTGCGCAGGCCCGGGCGACGACATCCCCCCATGCTGCCAGCGCTAGCGTCTCGCCACCATGGGCGACGAGGCGGACGGGACACAGGACGGCACGGGCGACGACACGGTGGCGGCCGAGCCGCCGCCGGCAGGGCGGAAGGTCGGGTTGTGGGTGGCGCTGGCGGCGATCGTGGCCGTGGTCGCCGCGGCGAGCGTGTTCGTCGTCACCAGGTCGGGCGACGACGACCCGGCGGACGACACCGCCGCCGGCGAGGACGCCGGGGAGGAGCCGGCGGCGACCACCACGACGTCCACCTCCACCTCCACCTCGACGACCACCACCACCGCTCCCGAGCCCGCCTGGCAGGACGTCGACGGCGGCGCCCAGGGGTTCACGATCCGCCTCCCGGGCACCTGGCGCTACGCCGTGCTCGACGGCGACGCCACCGGCGTCGGGGCGCAGCTGCAGCCCGACAGCCCCGACGGCGCCACGTTCGCCGACAACGTCGCCGCCGAGATCGCCTCCACCGGTCCCCGTCTGCTCGCCCTCGACGGCGAGGCTCCCGACTCCGGCCCGGCGCAGCCGGCGTTCGTCGCGATCGAGCGGAACCCCGGCGACATGGGGCTCGACCAGGTGGTCAGTACGTTCGTCGACGCCTACGCCGGCGTGGGCGTCACCAACCCCGCCCAGGGCCGGCTGACCGGTCCGTCCGGCGACATCGCCTGGGTCGAGAACACCGCATCGGGAGCGTTCAGCCGCGTCGACTACCTGCTCGTCCATGGCGGCCAGGTGTGGAAGCTGACCTACCTCACCTTCCGCCAGCTCGACCTCGAGCGCGAGGTCGCCGACGAGATCGCCACATCGCTCACCCTGCTGTAGAGGCCCGCGAACAGGGCGTTCGTGCAGCCCACACGTGGGCATTCGGCGGCCGACGACCTGCTCGGCAGCGGGGCCTCCCGGCAGCACAGCACCTCGCTCCGGGGCGAGGCGGACCTATCCGCGGCCCTTCTCAGGCGCCGTAGGCGCCGTCGACGGGCCGGCGGCGGTGAGGCGGGAGGGCATGGGGTGGCCGAGGGTGTCGGCGAGGCCGCGGGAGACGTCGAGCAGCTGCGCCAGGTCGATGCCGGTGGCGAGGCCGAGGCTGTCGCACAGGTTGACCAGGTCCTCGGTGGCGAGGTTGCCGCCCGCCCCCTTGGCGAACGGGGAGCCGCCGATGCCGCCCACCGCGGTGTCGAAGCGGCGGACGCCGGCCTGGAGCCCCGCATAGGCGTTGACCAGCGCGGTGCCGCGGGTGTCGTGGAGGTGCAGGCCGACGTCGACGCCCACCACGGCCAGCAGCTCCTCCACGCCCCGGGGGCCGCCCATGCCGGTGGTGTCGGCGAACGTGAGGCTGGTGGAACCGGCGTCGGTGGCCCGGCCGGCGATGGCCGCCACCTCGGCGACCGGGATGTCACCCTCGTACGGCGACCCGAAGGCGCAGGAGATCACGGTGTCGAGCGGCAGCGCGGCGCCCACCACCCGGCGCACCGCGGCCACCTGGCCCAACGACTCCTCCACCGACATCCGCACGTTGCGCTGGCTGTAGACGGCCGAGGCCGACACCGTGAGCGACAGCCCGTCGACCCCCGCGGCCACGGCCAGCTCGGCCCCCTTGGCGTTGGGGACCAGCGCCAGGTACCGGACCCCCTCCACCCGCTCCACCGCGGCCAGCACCTCGCCCGCGCCCTCCATCTGCGGGACCGCCCTGGGCGACACGAACGCCACCGCCTCGACCGTCGTCACCCCCGCCGCCACCAACCGGTCGACCAACCCCGCCCGCACCGTCACCGGCTGCACCGCCTCGGGTTGGAGCCCGTCACGCGGCCCCACCTCCCGAATCGTCACCCGCTCGGACGCGCTCATACCGGCGGCACCCCGTGGCGGCGGTCCGAGAACTCGCGCCGCTTGCCCGTGGCCAGGGCGAGGCGGCGGATGCACTCGTCGCGGAGCTGGGGGAAGTCGACGACGGCGTCGATCACGAGCTCGGAGGCCAGGCGGTACAGGTCGACGTCGGCCTCGTACTCCCGGCGCTGCGCCTCGACGAAGGCCTCGCGCTCGTCGGGATCCTCGATGGCGGCGATCTTGTTGGCGAACACCGCGTTGACCGCGGCGTCGGGCCCCATCACCGCGATGCGGGCCGTCGGGAGGGCGATCGTCGCCTCGGGCTCGAACGCCGGCCCCGACATGGCGTACAGCCCGGCCCCGTAGGCCTTCCGCACGATCACCGACAGCTTCGGCACCGTCGCCTCGCTCACCGCCGTGACCATCTTCGCCCCGTGGCGGATGATCCCGTGCCGCTCGACCTCGGTGCCGATCATGAAGCCCGGCACGTCGGCCAGGAACAGCAGCGGGACGTTGAAGGCGTCGCACAGCCAGACGAACCGGGCCGCCTTGTCGGCCGAGTCGACGAACAGCACCCCGCCCTTGTTCTGCGGGTTGTTGGCGACCACGCCCACCGGCTGCCCGTCGAGGAGCGCCAGGCCGGTGATCAGCTCCGGGGCGAACAGCGGCATGCGCTCGAAGAACGACTCGGCGTCGACCAGCCCGTCGATCACCTCGTGCATGTCGTAGGCGAGCTGCTCCTCGGCGGGCACGACCGCCGCGGTCAGCGCCGCGGCCGGTGGTCGGGCCTCGTAGCGCGGCGGGACCTCCCGCCACGTCTGCGGGAAGTAGCTGAACCAGGCGCGGGCCTGGTCGAGGGCGTCGGCGTCGTCGACCGCCAGGTTGTCGCCGCAGCCCGACAAGGTGGCGTGCATCCGGGCACCGCCCATCTCCTCGAACGTGGCCTTCTCGCCGATCACCATCTCGGCCATCCGCGGCGACCCCAGGTACATGGAGGCGTTGCCCTCCACCATGAACACCACGTCGCAGAACGACGGGATGTAGGCGCCGCCCGCCGCCGACGGCCCGAACAGGCAGCAGACCTGGGGCACCCGCCCCGACAGCCGCACCTGGTTGTAGAAGATCCGACCGGCGCCCCGACGGCCCGGGAACAGCTCGACCTGGTCGGTGATCCGGGCACCCGCCGAGTCGACCAGCCAGAACACCGGCAGCTCGTGGTGCAGCGCGTACTCCGTGAGCCGCACGATCTTCTCGACCGTACGGGCCCCCCAGGACCCCGCCTTCACCGTGGGGTCGTTGGCCATCACGCACACCGGCCGGCCGTCGACCCGCCCCACCCCGGTGACGACCCCGTCGGCCGGCAGGTCGTCGGCCGTGTTGTTGGCCAGCAGGGCGTCCTCGGCGAACGACCCCTCGTCGAGCAGCAGCGCCAGCCGGTCGCGCACGAACAGCTTGTTCTGCTTCGCCAGCTTGTCGCCCACCTTGGCGAGGTTGCCGGCGAGCGCGCGCTCCACCCGCTGGGTCAGCTCGCTGGACCCCTCGGGCAACTCGTCGGGACCGAACACCGTCATGCCACCGAGGCTACTTAACCGGTGTGACAGTGAAGCCGAAGGCCTTCACCGGGTTGCTCGACACGGCCGGCCCGGTCCGCGCTAGTAAATGGACGGCAAACAGCCGGCGAGGCGCAGGCGAAGGCAGGACAGGGCATGGGCGGACGGGCAGGCAAGGGTCGTCGCGGGATCGCGGGCGCGCTCGTCGCCGCCCTGGCCGCCGGGCTCACCGGCTGCCTCGTCACGCCGGCCGGCATCGCGGTGACCCCCAACCCGTTCGACTTCGGCCAGGTCACCGTCGGGCAGTCGGTGAACAAGAACCTCACCATCAAGAACACCAACACCAGCGGGTCGATCACACTCGAGTCGATGGGCATGGCCGGCACCGGCGCCGCCATGTACACCGACAGCTTCGACGACGCCTCGTCGCGGGTGCTCGGGGCCGGCCAGACCACGATCGTCGCCATCACCTACTCCCCCACTGCCACCGGCACCCACGACGCCACCCTGCGCATCAACCACAACGCCAGTGGCGCGTTCAGCGTGCCGATCGCGGGCACGGCCGTGGCGGCGCCCCTCGGGGTCCACCCCCTGCAGGCCACGCCCGGCTCCGTCGCCTTCCCCACGACTACCTTGGGGCAGACCGCCAACCACGACGTCGTGCTGACGAACACCGGCACCTCCGGCACGGTCACGGTGAGCTCCACCAGCGTCACCGGCACGGCGGCGGCGATGTTCTCCGACAGCTTCGCCGACCAGCCCGTGGTGCTCGACCCGGGCGAGACCGTCACCCTCACCGCCCGCTTCACACCCACGGCCGCCGGCGCTCGGGCCGCCCAGCTGGTCGTCAGCCACACCGGCACCAACTCGCCCGTGAAGGTGTCGCTCAGCGGCACCGGGCAGACCACCGCCCCGCCCGTGGTGTTGCACCGGGTCAACGCCGGCGGGCCCGCCGTCGTCGGCCAAGCGGGCACCCCGGCATGGGCGGCCGACACCGCCGCCGCCCCGTCGGCCCTCGTCAACGCGGCGGCCACCGGCAACAAGGTGGCGACCAGCACGGCCACCGTCAACATGACCCACCCGTCGGTGCCGGCCGGCACCCCGATGGCACTGCTGCAGAACGAGCGCTACGACGATCCCCCGTCACCCAACCTCGCCTGGGCGTTCCCGGTCACCGCGGGGCTGCCGGTCACGGTGCGCCTGTACCTGGCCGACACCTACCCGTCCACCCAGTCGGTCGGCGCCCGCCTCTACGACGTCGTCGTGGAGGGCAGCGTCGCCCTGCGCGACGTCGACGTCTTCGCCCTCGCCGGCGCCAACAAGGCGATCGTCCTCTCGGTGCCCGCCATGTCCGACGGAACGGTGAACGTCTCGTTCAGCCACGGCGTGCAGAACCCCGCCATCGGCGCGATCGAGGTCGTGACCGCCTCCAACGACGCGCCCCCCACGCTGGCCGCCTCCGGGGGCACCAACTTCGCGTCGGCCACCGTCCGCCAGACCTCCACCCAGAACGTGGTGCTCACCAACGTCGGCACCCTCGGTCCCTTGACGATCACCTCGACGACGATCGGTGGCACCAACGCCAAGATGTTCACCGACCGGTTCGCCGACGGGCAGCCGGTCGTGCTCGCCCCCGGCGGGTCGACCAGCGTGCCGGTCGCGTTCCTCGCCAGCAGCACCGGCACCAAGTCCGCCAACCTCACCGTCAACCACACCGGCACCAACGCACCGCTGGTCGTGCCCCTCGGCGGCACCGCCGGCCCGCCGCCGTCGACGATCCACCCGTCGTTCGGGAAGTCGCAGCTCGCAGGTGTCGCCGGCCTCGGGTTGGCCGCGCCGACGTCGCTGCAGTTCGGCCCCGACGGCCGCCTCTACGTCGCCCAGATGAACGGCACCATCCGGGTGCTCACCGTCGCCCGCACCGGCGAGGACGCGTACGCGGTGACCGCCGCCGAGACCATCGGCCTCGTCGGTGCCCTGCCCAACCGCAACGACGACGGCGTGCCCAACCCCGCGGTCACCGGCCGTCTCGTCACCGGGCTGCTGGTCACCGGGACGGCGGCCAACCCGGTGGTCTACGTCAACTCGTCGGACCCGCGCATCGGTGCCGGCTCCGACGGCGGCCCCGCCGGCAACGACCTGAACCTCGACACCAACTCCGGCATCGTGTCGCGCCTGCAGCGCAGCGGCAGCACCTGGACCAGGACCGACCTGGTCCGCGGCCTGCCCCGCTCCGAGGAGAACCACACCGGCAACGGCCTGTCCCTCGACCCGGCCACCAACGACCTGCTCCTCGCCTACGGCGGCAACACCAACAAGGGCGGGCCGTCGCACAACTTCGCCTTCCTGCCCGAGTACGCCCTGTCGGGCGCGATCCTGCGCATCGACCTCGACGCCATCGGCAGCACCACCTACAACCTGCCCACGCTCGACGACGAGGACCGCCCCGGCACCACCGACGCCAACGACCCGTTCGGCGGGAACGACGGCCAGAACATGGCCCGGCTGGTGCCCGGCGGCCCGGTGCAGGTCTACGCGCCCGGCTTCCGCAACCCCTACGACCTGGTGCGCACCACCTCGGGAGCCCTCTACACCATCGACAACGGCGGCAACGCCGGCTGGGGCGGGGTCCCCCAGCCCGACGGCCCCGGCGGCACGTGCACCAACGCCACCGTCGAGTCGAGCGACACCGACAGCGACACCCTCATGCGCATCACCGGCCCCGGCTTCTACGGCGGCCACCCCAACCCCACCCGGGCCAACCCGGGCAACACCTTCAACCCGGCGAACCCACAGTCACCGGTGTCGGCCGCCAACCCGGTCGAGTGCGACTACCGCAACGAGGTCGAGCGGGGCGCCCTGGCCAGCTTCGGCTTCTCGACCAACGGGCTCGACGAGTACACCGCCCCCAACTTCGCCGGCGCCCTCCAGGGCGACCTGTTCGCCGCCTCCCATGACAAGGGCATCTACCGCATCCAACTCGACGCGGCCGGCACTGCGGTCACCCACAGCTCGGCGATGTTCTCGTCGGCGGCGGAGCTGCCGCTCGACCTCACCGCCTCGGGCGTGGACGATCCGTTCCCCGGGACGATCTGGGTCGCCGACATGGTCGGCGACGCCATCGTCGTGTTCGAGCCCGCCGACTTCGTCTGCTCCGGCGCCGACGACCCCGGCGTCGACGAGGACGGCGACCTGTTCGACAACGCCGACGAGATCGACAACGGCACCAACCCGTGCTCGGCCGCCGACGTCCCGCCCGACGCCGACGGCGACCACACCTCCGACCGCAACGACCCCGACGACGACAACGACGGGGCGGCCGACACCTCCGACCGCTTCGCCCGCGACCCCGCCAACGGCCGGACCACGTCGCTGCCGGTCAGCTACACCTGGGACAACGACGCCCCGCCCGCGGGCGGGATCCTCGGCCTCGGCTTCACCGGGCTCATGACCAACGGGGCCGCCGACTACGCCAGCCTGTTCGACCCCTCGAAGATGACCGCGGGCGGCGCCGCGGGGGTCCTCACCGTCGACGAGGTGGCCGACGGGGACGCCGTGGGCGCGCCCAACAGCCAGGAGTACGGCTTCCAGTTCGGCATCGACGTGACGGCGTCGTCGGAGCCGTTCACGGTGCGGACGCGGCTGCCGGCGCCGTTCGCCGGGACGTCCGCGTTCGGCGGCCAGTCCTACGGGGTGACCTTCGGGACCGGTACCCAGAGCGACTACGTGAAGCTGGTGGTCGCCGCCAACGGTGGAGCCGGCGGGTTCACCCTGGTGCGGGAGGTGGCGGATGCCGCATCCACGGTGACCGCACCGGGCCCGCTGTGGCCGGCGTCGGGGCCCACGGTCGACCTCTTCCTGCGGGTCGACCCGGCCGCGCTGACCGTGCAGGCCAGCTACTCGCTCGACGGCGCCGCACCGGTGGCCGTCGGCCCCCCGCAGGCGATCCCGGCGTCGTGGCTCTCCGGTGCCGCCGGCCCGGCGGTCGGCATCATCTCCACTTCGACCGGGCCCGCACCCACCTTCCCCGCCACCTGGGACTTCATCGAGGTCCGCTAGCCGGCCGGCCGGCGGGACGGGTCAGGTGCGGCGGATCGCGAGGATGGCGACGTCGTCCGACATCGGGTCGGACGCGAAGTCGCGTGCCGCCTCCAGCAGGCTCTTGCACAGCACCGCCGGCGTCGCCCCCGGGTCGCGCCGCAGGGTGTTGGCGATGCGCTCCTCGCCGAAGATCTGCTCGCCGTTGCGCACCTCGGCCAGCCCGTCGGTGTAGAGCAGCAGCAGGTCGCCCAGCGCCAGCGGGATCTCCCGGCTGTGGAAGCGGGAGTGGGGGTCGAGCATCAGCAGCGGACCGGTGGCCCGCAGCGGCTTGACGCCCTTGTCGTGCCACAGCCACGCCGCCGGGTGGCCCGCCGAGGAGAACCGCAGCGTGCCGGCGTCGGTGTCGAACACCACGACCACCAGCGAGATGAACTCCTCGCCGCGCTCGAGCGCCGACATCTGGGTGTTCAGCTCCTCCAGCGCCTGCGCCGGATCGCGGTACTGGCGCAGGAAGACCCGCAGCAGGTACTTCGCCTGGAACGCCGTGATCGACGGCTCGATGCCGCGGCCGGTCACGTCGCCGATCACCGCGGCGATGCGGTGCGTGTCGAGCTGGAACACGTCGTAGAAGTCGCCGGCCATCATGCCGGTGCCGGCCTGGTAGACCCGGCCGAGCTCGAACCCGGCGAAGTCGGGCAGGTCCTCGGGCGCCAGGCGGGCGGCCCAGCGCCTCGGCGCCAGCTCCTCCTGGGTGAGCACCTCCTCGGCCCGGCGCTCGATCGACGCCCGGTCCTCGGCGAGGTGGGTGTCCTTCACCATCTCACGGCTGTAGCCGAGCGACGCCGCGACGGGGATGAGCACCAGGGCGAACACCGGAGCCGCCGACGTGCCCCAGATCGCCACGGCGCTGGCACCGACCGCCACCGCGCCGTACAGAGTGGCGTTGTGGAGGTCCTTGCGGAACGACGAGCGGAACAGGACAACTGTGTCGGCGTCGGACCCGTGCTCACCCTCCACGCGGCGCCACACCGAGCGGACACGGAGGGCCGACCGCCCCCACACCACAGAGGCGAGGAAGCACGCGACGGCCACGAGGGTCAGGACCAAACTCATGCGCAGGCGAGATGTTACTGGCGCGGACCGGGCCGCGGGGAGTGCCCCACCCCAAGTCGTAACGTAAGTAAAACATGGGTGCACGCGTACACGTAACGTTCGACCCCTCTCACGACGTCCGGCGGCGGACGCGGAGCTTCACGGGCGTGGCGCCCAGGTCGAACGCCTCCCGCAGCTTGCGCTCGATGTAGCGGAGGTAGGTCCGGGGCAGCTCGCGGTTGGCGAACAGCGTGAACGTCGGCGGGTCGGTCGCCCCCTGCGTGGCGTAGAGGACGCGGGCCCCGCCGGGCGCCGCCTGCATCTGCTGGGCCGCCTGGATCACGTCGTTGACCTTCCGGGTGGGCACCCGCCGGTGGTAGGCGTCGATGCTGTTCTCCAGCGCCGGCATCAGCTTGTGCACGCCCTTGCCCGAGATCGCGGTGATCGGCAGCACCGGGGCCTCGCCGACGAACCGCAGCTTGTCACCCACCTGCCAGCGCAGGTCGGCCCGCTGCTCCGTGTTGAGCAGCTCCCACTTGTTCAACAGCACGACGATGGGGCAGCCGGCGGCGTCGATCCGCTCGGCCAACCGCTGGTCCTGGCCGGTGACGCCATCGACGGAGTCGATCACCAGCAGCGCCACCTCGGACTTGTCGACCGCCTCCAGCGCCCGGACGAGCGAGTAGTACTCGGTCGCCTCCGACACCTTGGACTTGCGCCGCATGCCCGCGGTGTCGACCAGCCGGATGCGCCCCAGCTCGGTCTCGATCACGGTGTCGATGGCGTCGCGGGTGGTGCCGGGCATGTCGTGGACGACGGCCCGGTCGTCGCCGATGAGGCGGTTGAAGAGGGTCGACTTGCCCACGTTCGGCCGGCCGATGATGGCGACCGACACAGCGGTCTCGTCCTCGGACTTCTCGGCCGCGTCGAGGTCGTCGTCCACGACCAGCTCGGGCTCGTCGGCCGGCGGCAGCATGTCGACCACCCGGTCGAGCAGGTCGCCGGAACCCCGGCCGTGGAGGGCGCTCACGGTGAGGGGCTCGCCCAGGCCGAGCGACAGGAGCTCCCACTTCAGGTTCTCGTGGGTGAGATCGTCGACCTTGTTGGCGACCAGGAGGACCGGCTTGCCGGAGCGGCGCAGCAGCTCGGCGACGCGGCTGTCGTCCTCGGTGATGCCGGTGGTCGCGTCGACCACGAGGAGGACGAGGTCGGCGTCGGCGATGGCCCGCTCCGCCTGGTGGCTCACCTTCTGGTCGAGGGTGTCGCCACCGACCATCCAGCCGCCGGTGTCGACGATGAGGAAGTCGCGGCCCAGCCAGTTGGCGTCGAGGTCCTTGCGGTCGCGGGTGACGCCGGGCCGCTCCTCCACGATCGCGGCCCGGCGGCCGACGACCCGGTTGATCAGCGTCGACTTGCCGACGTTGGGTCGGCCGACGATGGCGACGACGGGCTGGGTCACGAGGTCACCAGGCCGAGAGCGTCGCGGAGCGCGGCGCCCGTGGTGGGGACGACCTCGACGGGGTGCGGCAGGTCCTCGGGGCCGGTGCCGTCGAGGAAGCGCCCCTGCGACAGGCAGACGTCGGGAAGCAGGTAGCGGTGGCCCGAGGGCTGGTCGAGCAGCACGCGCTGCAGGTCCTCGCCGACCATCAGGCCCGACACGGCGATGTTGCCACCGAAGTAGCGGTTCTCGACGGGGACGAGGCGGACCTCGGGGCGGCCGAGCTGGGCCACGAGCGGCTCCAGCACCTGGGCGCCGTACGGGGCGGTGAGGATGGCGACGGGAGCGTCCTTCCGGGGGCTCAGCTGCACGGACTGCTCGGACTGCTCGGACGACCGGACCGTGCGGTAGGGCTCGTACTCCGAGTCGACGGACTTCGATAGGTCGCCGTCGGCCCACTGGAAGAAGCCGCCGCGCTCACACCCCGAAATGTGCACCGAAGCGGACGGAATCCGTGCGTTTCCGTGCACATTTCGGTGGGCTTGCTCGGCGGGGCCGAGGAGCTCGGCCTCGAACGAGCGGGCCATGCCGATGCCGTCCTCGTGCATGGAGAAGTCGCCGTACGTTGACGCGGACGGGAACGGGCGGGCCGCGAGCAGGTAGTACTCGTCGCCGGCGAAGACCAGGCGGCGGCCCAGGGCGGACAGGAAGACCGACTGCCAGTCGTCCACGGCCTCGACGACGGCCTCCGCCTCCGACCGGGTGTGCGGCCGCATCCGGGCCTCCCGGTTGTAGCGCGACACCCCCAGCGGCACGATGCACAGCGACGCCAGCTCGGGGTAGCGGTCGAGCACGCCGGCCAGCGTGTCGTCCAGCACCGCACCGTCGTTGACGCCCGGGCACACCACCACCTGGCCGTGCACCTCGACGCCGTGGTCGAGCAGCGCCCGCAGCCAGCGCAGGCTCGTGGCGCCCCGCCGGTTGCGCAGCAGCTCCGACCGCACCTCGGGGTCGGTGGCGTGGATCGACACGTACAGCGGGCTGAGCCCCTCGGTCACGACCCGCTCCAGGTCGGCCTCGGTGAAGCGGGTGAGCGTGGTGAAGTTCCCATAGAGGAACGACAGCCGGTAGTCGTCGTCCTTCAGGTAGAGGCTGCGGCGCAGACCCGGGGGCAGCTGGTAGATGAAGCAGAACTCGCAGTGGTTGTCGCAGGTGCGCACCCGGTCGAACAGGGCGGAGTGCACCTCGACGCCCAGCGGCTCGCCGGCCTGCTTGTCGACGGCCAGCGACGTCTCGGCCAGCGTCCCCCGCCGGATGTCGAGCACGACGTGGGGCTCGTCCACCAGCATCCGCCATTCGATGAGGTCACGGGGCATCTCGCCGTTCACCGTGAGGATCTCGTCGCCCTCCGCCACGCCGGCGCGCGCGGCAGGGGAACCGGGCGCGACAGCGACGACACGGGGAACGGACATAGCCAGCCAGCTTACGGCGCTTGGGCCCTCGACCCGGCCCTCATCCTGAGGCATGTTGGGCGGAGACCGATCGATACCCCCGCCAACCACCCCGCCGCCCCCCCCAAGCGGTCTCGGCTGCGCCGAGGCGTACCCTTGGTGGGTGGCCGTCGAGAAGGTGTTGCTGGCAGCGCCGCGGGGCTTCTGCGCCGGGGTGGAGATGGCGATCAAGGCTCTCGCCTGGATGGTGCGGGCCTTCGAGCCGCCTGTGTACTGCTACCACGAGATCGTCCACAACCAGCTGGTGGTCGACCGCTTCCGCGACCTCGGCGTGGTGTTCGTCGACGACATCGCCGAGGTGCCCGACGGCCAGCCCATCATGCTCTCGGCCCACGGCTCCGCCCCCGAGGTGGTCGCGGCGGCCAGGGCCAAGGGCTCCTACGTGGTGAACGCGGTGTGCCCGCTGGTCACCAAGGTGCACCACGAGGTGAAGGTGCGGGCCGGCAAGGGCTTCCGCATCGTCTACGTGGGCCACGAGGGTCACGAGGAGGCGGTCGGCACGATGGCCGTCGCCCCCGAGGCCATCGACCTGGTCGAGTCGATCGCCGAGGTCGACGCCATCGAGATCGCCGACCCCGAGACGCCCGTCGCGCTCCTGGCCCAGACCACGCTGTCGCACCGCGACTGGTCGGCGATCGCCGAGCGGGCCGCCGAGCGCTTCCCCGCCCTGTGGCGCCCCGGCCGCAGCGACCTGTGCTTCGCCACCACCAACCGGCAGTCGGCGCTGGCCGAGATCGCCCCCCGCAGCGACGCGGTGGTGGTGATCGGGTCGGCGAACTCGTCGAACACGCGGGCGCTGGAGCGGCTGGCGGTCGAGTCGGGCTGCCCCCGGGTGTTCCGGGTGAACGGCGCCGCCGAGCTGCCCGACGACCTCACGGGGATCGTGGGCGTCACCGCCGGGGCGTCGGCCCCCGAGGAGCTGGTCGAGGCCGTGATCGCCCACCTCGCCCCGACGGCGGGCGTCGAGGAGGTGCGCATCACCGACGAGGACGAGTACTTCCCCCCGCCCCGCGAGCTGCGCGACATGCTCGCCGGCATCGACGTGGCCGCCACGTTCGCGTTCGGTGGCTCCGTCCCCGACCGCCCGTCGCTCAACGACCGCCACCTCGAGGCCAGCGACGTGCTGTCACTCCTCTGACCCGAAACTTCGACAGAGACGGTCGCTATGGCGCCATCTCTGTCGAGATTTCGACCCGGCCCCGGCCCCCGGCCCTGGCCCCGCCTCGACCTACGCGGTGCCGGCGCGGCGGCGGGCGTCGTCGAACACCGTCTGCACCGCGGTGTGCAGCTCCTCGGTCAGCTCCCGGACGACCCGGCGGGGCACGCGGCCGGTGCCGTCGCCCTTCGGGACCGGGATGGGCTCGCCCACCACCAGCACCACCTTGTGGGGCTTGAGGAACTTGGCGCCCTTGGGCATGGCCTCCTCGGAGCCGCCGATGCCCACCGGCACCAGCGGCACACCGGTGCGGGCGGCGACGTAGGCGGTGCCGTCGAACACCTCCTGCACCACCGGCCCCGCCTGACGGGTGCCCTCGGGGAACATGACCAGCGGCTCGCCGTACTCGATCACCTGCATGCAGGTGCGCAGCGACGCCCGGTCGGCGTGGCCCCGGTGCACGGGGAAGGCGCCCAGCATGTTGAAGAAGCGGCCGGGCCACTTGTACTTCCAGATCGACGCCTTGCCCATGTAGCGCATCCGGCTGGTGCGCACGAGGGCCACCAGCAGGAAGTCGACGTTCGACCGGTGGACGGGCGCCAGCACGAACGGCCCGTTCTTCGGCACGTTCTCCTTGCCGACGACCTCGACCCGCAGCCACACCGCGGCGATCGCCGTGAGGAGCAGGTGGATCCCGCGGTAGACCGCCCGCTCGTACCACTTGGGCGGGTGGACGTCGATCGGGTCGGCCCGGGCCGTATCGACTTTGGTGGCCTTGGCGGCCTCGTCCTTCTCCGCTTCCTCCGACGCCACGTCAGTCATCGACGTGACCCTCGTCGACCCTCCGGGCCAGCAGCTCGACGATCTCCTCCACGATCTCGTCGAGGCTGAGGTCGCTGGTGTCGAGCGCCACCGAGTCGGACGCCTGCTGCAGCGGCGACGCCTCCCGGCCGGAGTCGTAGGTGTCTCGCCGGGTGATGTCGGCGGCCACGGCCTCGTAGCTAAGGTCGGACGCCTCGGCGGCCCGCCGCTCGACGCGGACCTCGGGCCGGGCCGTGAGGTACACCTTGAGCACCGCGTCGGGGAAGACGACCGTGCCGATGTCGCGCCCCTCCATCACGCCGCCGTCGCGCTTGTAGGCCCACTCGCGCTGGCGGCGCACCAGCTCCTCGCGCACCTGCGGGTTGGCGGACACGACCGACACCGCCCGCGACACCTCGGGACCCCGGATCTCGATCGACGCGTCGACCCCGTCGACCCGGATCGAGCTGTCGGTGATCTCCATCTCGACGACCTTGGCCAGGTGGGCCACGGGCTCGGGATCGGCCGGGTCGATCCCCCGCCGGATCGCGGCGAACGTCACCCCCCGGTACATCGCCCCCGTGTCGAGGTACTCGAGGCCCAGCCGCTCGGCCAACAGCCTCGCCACGGTCGACTTCCCCGATCCGGCCGGCCCATCGATCGCGATCACCCTCACGGAACGTAAACCCTAGCCACGGTCAGATCACCTCGAACCCCAGTGACTTCGCCACTTTCGCCTGATCGGCGTCCCTCGTGGCGAACGCGGCGGTCTGGCCCGGCCCGACCAGCTCGGGCAGCATCAGCGACGCCGCCGCGAGGTGCCACGCATCCATCGCCCGGATGCCGTACTCACGCACCAACCCGAGCGCCTTCTCCTCCGCGTCGACCTGGGACACCTTCATCATGGTGATCAGCCCGCCCGCGTCGAGGTCCTCGTCGAGCGACTTCAGGAACTCGTCCGCGTCGCCCCGGCCGGCTCTGGCCGCCCGCACGAGCGCCCCGGACACCTCGATCCACGTCCAGCTGCCGGTGACGGCCGCCACGTCCGCATCGGCCAGCAACGCGAGCGCGTCGGCATGGTCGGGCTCATCCGAGAGGTAGGCCCGCACGAGCGTCGAGGAATCGATGTAGGCGATCACAGCCGGTTACGTTCCTCGTCGATGAGCCGGTCGGCGATCGGGCCGAGCCCGCGTGTCGAGTCGAGGGCCCGTTGGCGTTCCTCCGGCGTCATGCGCGGGCCGCCGTCGGTGGTGCCCGGGTGCAGCATGCCCAGAGCAGCGGCCTTCGCCCGGACCCGGGCGCGGAGGTCGCCCTTGTCGACGTCGACCGTCAGGTCGAGGATCTCGGTGGCGATCGAGTTGATGCTGCGCCCCTCGCGCTGGGCGCGAGCGGCGAGGCGGGCGTGGACGTCCTCGGGGACTCGGAGGAGGAGCTGCTTCATGACCACCATGATATCGCGGTGATGAGTTGATATCGGTGATTATCGGAGCCGATCCAGCTCCTGCCAGAACGTGGGGAACGTCTTGGCAACGCAGGAGGGGTCGGCGATCCGGATGCCCTCGGCACGGAGGCCGAGGAGGGCGAAGCTCATCGCCATGCGGTGGTCGTGATAGGTCTCGATCGTGGCCGGGCGAGGGGTGCCGGGGCGGACCAGGAAGCCGTCCGGCTCCTCGTCGGCGGCGATGCCGCAGCGCCGCAGCTCTCGCACCACGTTGCCCACCCGGTCGGTCTCCTTGGCCCGGATGAACCCGATGCCCCGCACCCGCGTGGGCGACGAGGCGTAGACCGCCACCGCGGCCAGGGTCTGGGCGGTGTCGGACATGTCGCCCATGTCGGCGTCCACGCCCACCAGCTCCCCCCGGCGCTCCACGGTGGTGGCGTCGACCCCCCGCTCCACCCGGCAGCCCATCCGCTCCAGCACGTCGACGAACGCCAGGTCGCCCTGCAGGCTCGCTTTGCCCAGGCCCTCGACGGTCACCCGGCCACCGCAGATCGCGGCCGCGGCGAAGAAGTAGGAGGCGGTGCTGGCGTCCGGCTCGACCTCGTACGACGTGGACCGGTAGCCGCTCGGCGCCACCGTCCAGCCCCGGGAGTCGTCGGTCACGGTGGCCCCGAACGCCCGCATCACCGCCACCGTCATGTCGACGTACGGCCGCGACACCAGCGGACCGCTCGTCGTCACCCGCAGGCCCCCCGGCCACACCGGGCCCACCATCAGCAGCCCCGAGAGGAACTGGCTCGAGGCGTCGCCGGCCACCTCGACCGTCGAGCGGCGGCGGCCGACGTCGGCACCGTGGACGACCACCGGGAGGTGGCCCGGCTCGCCCTCCTCGACCACGTCGACGCCGAGCTGCCCCAGCGCGGCGATGCCGTCGGCCATCGGTCGCCTCCGCAGGGGCGGCGCACCGTCGAGCCGGACCGGTCCCGCCGCCAGCGCCAGCAGCGGCAGCACGAACCGGGCCGTCGTCCCCGACAGCCGGGCGTCCACCGTCGGCACCTCCTCCGGTCGCGCCGAGGTGTCGGGGTCGAGGCCGAGCGCGACGGGGAGGGCCGCGGCCATCGCCTGGGTGTCGTCGGCGTCGAGGGCGCCGCCGATGTCGCTCTCGCCGGGAGGGTCCGCCAGGGCGGCGCAGACGAGGGCCCGGTTGGTGAGGCTCTTCGACCCCGGGGGGCGAACGGTGGCGTCGACCGGGCCCGGCAGCGGAGTGACGGCTCGGGGGGCCGACGACTCCGTCATCCGGAGGGAAGGGGGGTGACTGGGGGCACGTAGGTCTCGTGGTCGTGGGCGTCGAACAGGTGCCATGACGGGGTCGTCACGTACCGCGCCAGCAAGTTACCGGGGAACGCCTGCCGGCGGTCGCGCAATACCGTCACCGCGTCGTTGTAGAACCCACGAGCGCTGACCCACGTCGTGCCAGCCCCCGGACACGTTGCCCTTGCTGTCGCGGGTCTCCCGGTACTGCTCCACCAGCCACTCGAACCACACGCACGGCTCGCCGGTCACCGGCGACGTCAGCACCCGGTCCGGCTGCGCCGTGCCCACCACCTCGTTGCGGCCGACGAGATCTGCTCCCGAGAGTGTGCCAGGCGGCCGGGCGGCGGCCGGAGCGGTCGGTTCAGGCCTGGAGGCCGTCGACCGGGTGCACCGACGAGCGGTAGCCCTTGGCTGCCAGCGCCTCCCGCAGCACCGGCACCGCGGTGGCCTCCACCAGGACGATCAGCACACCGCGTGGCCCCTCGGACGAGTGGGCGATCTCCAGGTCGGCGATGTTGACGTCGAGGTCGGTGGCCAGCGTGGTGACGTCGGCCAGCACGCCCGGACGGTCGGGCACGGGGATGCGCAGCTCGCGCAGGTCGTCGGCCGGCCCGATCAGCACCGGCAGGTTCACCCGGGCGGCCCGGGCCTCCTCCAGCGCGTCGAGGAGCTGCGACCGGTCGCCACGGGCCACCACGTCGCGCATCTCCCCGAGCGCCGCCAGCAGCTCGTCCATCACGTCGACGATGGCCAGCCGGTTCTCGCCGCAGATGTCGGGCCAGATCGCCGAGCTGCCGCCGGCGATGCGGGTCATGTCGCGGAAGCCGCCCGCGGCCAGCCGCAGCAGCGCCCGCTGCTCCTCGCCCCGCCCGGCGGCCAGGCGCATCAGCGTCGCCGCGGTCAGGTGGGGCACGTGCGAGATCACGGCCACCAGCTCGTCGTGGCGCTCGGCCGACAGCGCCACCACCTCGGCCCCGAAGGCGACCACCAGCTGCTGCACCTGGGAGTAGGCCCCAGCGTCGGTGCCGGCCGTGGGGGTGAGCACCCAGGTGGCGCCTTGGAACAGGTCGGGGGTGGCGCCCTCGACGCCCTCCTGCTCGGAGCCGGCCATGGGGTGACCGCCCACGAACCGGGCGTCGCTCACGGCCCCGACGATCGGGGCCTTCACGCTGCCCACGTCGGTCACCAGGCCCGACGTCTTCGCCAGCGCCTCCTGCACCTCGCCCGCCACCGACCGCACGGGGGTGGCGACGAAGGTGACGGTGGCCTCGGGGTCGTCGCCGACGGCGTCGAGGGCCCCCAGCCGCAGCGCCTGCGTCGCCCGGTCGGCCTCGAGGTCGCGGCCGGTCACGTGCCAGCCCAGCCGCCGCAGCGCCATCCCCACCGAACCTCCGATGAGACCGGTGCCGACCACCATCGCGCGCCCCGGGAGGGGCGGTTGACCCAGCGCCACGATCAGTCGGGCAGGTCGTCGCGCAGGTTGCGCGCGCCCTCGAGGTAGACGTGGTGCAGCTCGGGGCGGGTCCGCTCGGTGGTCAGGTGGACCAGCACCCGGATGCAGAGCGGGGTGGCGTCGCGGACGTCGAGCTCCTGGGCGCACAGCAGCGGGATGTCGCCGAGGCCGAACTTGCGGGCCGCCACGGCCGGGAAGGCGCTGTGCACGTCCGGCGTGGCGGTCATGATCACGCTGACGACGTCGTCGTGGTCGATGTCGTTGCGGTCGAAGAGCGCCTCCAGCAGCGCGATCACCCGCTCGAACAGGTGCTCCTTCTCGTCCACGTCGATGGTCGTGGCGCCACGGAGGGCGCGGATGGTCGGGGGCATGGCGGACCGAGACTAGCGGCGCGCCGCTCCGGTGGCGCGCTCCATGGAACGCACTTCGGCCTGCGTGAGCTCCCGCCACTCCCCCGGCGCCAGCTTCCGGTCGGTCAGCGGGCCGATGCGGGTGCGCACCAGCCGCCGCACCGGGTGGCCGACCGCCTCGCACATCCGCCGCACCTGCCGGTTGCGGCCCTCGTGCAGCACGATGCGCAGAGCGCCGTCGCCCACCAGCGACACCTTGGCGGGTGCGGTGCGACCGTCGTCCAGCTCGACGCCGTCGCGCAGCTGCCGCAGAGCCCCCCGGCTGGGCTTGCCCTTCACCTCGGCGAGGTACTCCTTGTCGACGCCGTGCGACGGGTGGGCCACCCGCTGCGCCAGGTCGCCGTCGTTGGTGAGCAGCAGGAGGCCCTCGGTGTCGGCGTCGAGACGGCCGACGGAGAACACCCGGGGCTCGGCGGGCACCAGGCCGACCACGGTGGGGCGGCCCTGGGGATCGGACGACGTCGACACCACGCCCCGCGCCTTGTTCACCAGGTAGTAGACGAGGCCGGGGCGGACGCCGATCGTCACGCCGTCCACCTCGATGCGGTCGGTCTCCGGGTCGACCCGGGCGCCCGGCTCGGCGAGCACGCCGTTCACGGTGACGCGCCTGTCGGCGACCATCTCGTCGCACACCCGCCGGCTGCCCAGCCCGGCCCGGGCCAGCACCTTCTGCAGCCGCTCGCCCTCGACATCCTCGACGTCGTCGGTCACTAACCCTCGCTGCGGGCGGCGGGGGTGTCGTCCTCGTCGTCGAAGTAGGTGTCGACGAAGTCGAGCTCCTCGAGGTCGTCGGACTCGTCGGGACCGACGTCGTCGTCCTCGTCCTCGGCCTCGTCGTCCCCGAGGTCCCCGAGGCCCTCGACCTGCGGGCCGAGGTCGTCGCCGTCGAGATCGTCGTCGAGGGCCGTGTCGTCCCGCGGCATGGCGTCCTCGGGCCGCAGCGGCTCCCGATCGGGGCGCAGGCCCCGCTCCAGCTGCTCCACCACGTCGGCGGCGGGCACGAACTCCCGCAGCGGCGGCAGCTCGTCGAGGCTGTCGATGCCCAGCTTCTCCAGGAACTGCCGGGTGGTGCCGAACAGGATCGCCTGGCCGGGCCCCGGGTCCTTGCCGATCTCGTCGATGTAGCCGCGCTGCTGCAGCGTCCGCATCACGCCGTCGACGCTCACGCCTCGGATCGACGCCACCTGCGCCCGGGACAGCGGCTGCTTGTAGGCGACGATCGCCAGCGTCTCCAGCGCCGCGGCCGACAGCTTGCCGCTCTGGCCCTCGAGCACCAGCCGCTCGACGTAGGGCGCCAGGTCGGGGTGGGTCTGGTAGCGCCAGCCACCGGCCACCCGCACGAGCTGGAAGCCCCGACCGTCGGCGTCGTAGCCGTCGGCCAGCTCACGGCACAGCTCGTCGACCACCGTCGGCGACACCTCGAGCAGCTGCGCCAGCAGGTGCGACGTCAACGGCTCCTCGGCCACCAGCACCAACGCCTCGATGGCCCGCTTGGTCGCCGACCTGAGCCGATCCCCGAGATCCGTCATCCCTCGTAGACGTCCATGGCTTCGAGGGCGCCGAGGTCGAGGTCGCCGCGCTCGGGGCCGCACCAGACGATCTCGATGTCGCCGAAGCGCTCGCCCTGGTCGAGGTCGATCAGGCCCCGCTTGAACATCTCCAGGATGGCGAGGAAGCGGACCACCACGTCGAGCCGCTCGACCAGGCCGCCGGTGAGCCGCCGGAACGTGATGCGCCCCACCCGGGGCAGCTCGTCGGCCAGCTCGGCGATGGCGTCGGTGACCGACACCCGGATCGGCGCAACGTGCTCCAGGTCGACCCGGGGAATCGGCTTGGGGGCGCTGGCCTTGAGGAAGGCCCGCCGCAGGACGTCGCCGGTGATCGCCGCCAGCAGGTCGGGCATCAGACCGACGAAGCGCTCCTCCATCCCCAGCGTGCGGGGGTAGGAGCGACCGGCCTCGCCCGCCAGCACCTGCATGGCGATGGCGGCTTCCTTGAAGGTCTTGCACTCGACGAGGCGGTGGAGCAGCAGGTCGCGCTCCTCCCACAGGGCCAGCTCGTCGTCGAGCTCCATCTCGTCGACCGTGGGCAACAGGCGGCGGCTCTTCAGCTCCACCAGCGTGGCCGCGATCATCAGGAAATCGGTGGTGATCTCCAGGTCGAGGCCCTCGAGGCCCTCGAGCGCATCGAGGTAGCTGATGTAGCCGTCGACGATCGTCGACAGGCTCACCTCGTAGAGGTCCACCTGCTCGCGCAGGATGAGGTGCAGCAGCAGGTCGAAAGGCCCCTCGAAGACAGGGGTCTGCACCTCATAGGACATCGAGCCGATGTTAATCACAACCGTGTCGTTCGCCCGTCACCCGGGGTGGTTCATGTCTTGCGTTCCCCAACTTCCGAGCCACCAGTCTCGCAGCTGGAGAGCGGGATCAGTCGTCGTCGGCGACCTTCAGCGCCACTCCCACCGGCGCCGGCAGGGTCCAGCGCTCGGGGGCGAGGTGGTGCTCCCGGGCCCACGTCACGGTCAGCGGGTCGCTGCCCGCCGCCGCCAGCAGGTCGGCCCCGATCGCGTCGTGGCACAGGTAGCGACCCACGCGGGCCAGCGGCGCCGGGCCCTCGCTCCGCCAACGCTCGGCGCGCTGGTGGCCGGCGACGGCGCCCACCACCGTGGCGATCGCCCGCCGCCACGGCCCGAAGCCCGATGCCACCTTGCCGACGTCGTGGAGCAGCGCCGCCGCCAGCACCGGCCGTGTCGCCGCGTCGCCCAGCTCCGCGGCGGTGCGACGGGCGACGCCCACGGCATGACGCCGGTCGGCCGCCGACATCTGCCGCCACAGGTCGACCTCGCCGGGCAGCAGCTGTGCCGTCGCCCAGGCGTCGTCGCCGGCCGCGGGACCACCGGGCCACAGCGAGCCGAGGAACCGCCGGACGAGATGGACCAGGTGCGTCAAAAGGTTGTGCGGATAGGTCACGTCTGCGAGTCCTCGGCGCTTCGCGGCCGAGAGGTCAAGCCATGCGCGAGCTTCCCGCTCATGGCGCCTGCGGCGCCGGGCCGCTCGGGCCACGCCTCGCCTGTCGGCTCGGCTCCTGGTGCGCCGGCACTGGAGGCCCTCAGGCGTGTTCGATGCAGTAGCGGGTGGCCGGCATCGCCTCGAGACGGGCCTCCGCGATGGGGTTGCCGCAGCGCTCGCACACGCCGTAGGTGCTGGCGTCGAACTTGGCGAGGGCGTGCTCCGTGTCGGCCAACTGCTCGCGCAGCTGGTTGAGCAACGCCTTGTTCTCCCCCTGCTCGGCGGCGACCTGACCGGAGTCGGCGAAGTTCTCGTCGTAGGACAGCTCGCCCTCGCCGCCCAGGGCCACGATCTGGGCGCGGAGTCGCTCGCTCTCGGCCACGAGGCGGCCGCGCAACGTCGAGAGCAAGGTTCTGTCCGGCACCCGAGGAAGGGTACCGGACGGGGCCGATGCACGTCCGAAGTGTCGCCAAGCCGCAAGAACAGGCCTCTGAGCAGGGCAGATGCGTCCGACCGGCAATGACGGGACGGCCACGTCGCGACTTCCGGCGAGACACGCCGAGTAGCGAGCCACTCTCGCTGCGAACCGACGGACACCCCGAAACTTCGACACAGATGGCGTTATAGCCACCACTTCTGTCGAGATTTCGGGTGGGTCACAGCGTCGCCCGGGGGTGGGCGGCCCGGTAGGCGGCGAAGAGCCGCTCGGTCGACACCTTCGTGTACACCTGGGTGGTGGCGATCGAGGCGTGGCCCAGCATCGTCTGGACGGTGCGGATGTCGGCGCCGTGGTCGAGCATGTGGGTGGCGCAGGAGTGGCGCAGGACGTGGGGGGTCAGCCGGTCGCCGAGTCCGACCACGTCGCCGTAGCGCTTCACGACCAACCAGGCGCCCTGGCGGGTCAGCCGGCCGCCCCGCTGGTTGAGGAACACGGCCTCGGCGTCGCCCCGCCGGCGCCACTGCTTCGGCTCGAGCGCGCCCCGCCCGGACGGCGCCAGCCAGTGGGCCAACGCCGCGGCCGCGTGCCGGCCGATGGGCACGATCCGCTCCTTCGACCCCTTGCCGAACGCCCGCAGCAGCCGCGACTCCAGGTCGACCGCCCCCAGCGACAGCCCCACCAGCTCCGAGATCCGCACCCCCGTGCCGTAGAGGGTCTCCAGCACGGCCCGGTCGCGGCGGGCGACCGGCTCGTCGCCGACCACCGCGTCGAGCAGCGACATCACCTCCGCCTCGTCGAGTGCCTTGGGGAGACCCGCCGGCACCCCGGGGACGGCGACGTCGGCCCCGGGATCGACCGCCAGCCGCTCCTCCTCCACCAGGAACCGGTACAGCGACCGGATCACCACCACCGCCCGCTTCACCGTCCCCGGCGCCAGGCCCGACGCCCGCAGGTGGGCGATGTAGCGCTCGACCGTCGCCTCGTCGACCTCACCCAGCTCGGCACCCGGGCCCAGCCAGTCCCAGAAGCGGTGGATGTCGCGGCGGTAGGCCTCGAGGGTCGATCGGGCGCGGCCCTTCTCGGCGGCCAGCCACGACAGCCACTCCTCCACGTCGAGCGGGAGGAGCGCCGGCTCGTCCACCAGTCCCACCGGATCCACCGGCCCCACCCGGCCCGGCTCAGCCCCGGCGGGCGACGAGCAGCAGGCCGATGACGGTCTTGCTGTCGGTGATCCGCCCGTCGTCCACCATCGCCAGCGCCGTCGCCAGCGGCAGGCGGTCGACCAGCATGTGCTGCTCCTCGGGCCCCTGCCGATCGTGCGGCACCGGCTGCAGGCCGGTCGCCAGGAACACCTCGACGGTCTCGTCAGAGCAGCCCGGCGAGTTGTGGAACGTCAGCAGGTGCTGGAGCTCGCCGGCCGCCAGCCCCGCCTCCTCCACCAGCTCGCGCCGGGCGGTCTCGGCGGTCGGCTCGCCGTCGACGTCGCGCAGGCCCGCCGGCAGCTCCCACATGTCGGAGTCGGTGGACACCCGGTACTGGCGCACCAGCGTGACCGTGCCGTCGTCGTGCAGCGGCAGCGCCGCCACCGCACCCGGGTGGTGCAGCACCTCGCGCTCCAGCCGCTCGCCCTCCGGCGACTCGACGGTCACCTCGGCCACCCTCAGCAGCCGCTTGCCCTGCCAGACGGTGCGGTCCTCGACGACCGTGAACCCCGAGCGCGCCTCCGTCACTGGACGGCCCGGAGCGGCTCCGGCTCCGTGTCGGTCGGCTCGACGCCGGCCGGCGTGACCGACTCGTCGTCGACCGGGAACAGGTGCGGCCGGCGCCCCTCGGCCCGGTTGAGCGCCGCCGCCACGAACTCGCGGAACAGCGGGGCCGGGCGGTTCGGGCGGCTCTTGAACTCCGGGTGTGCCTGCGTGCCCACCCAGAACGGGTGGTTGCGCAGCTCGATGAACTCGACCAGCCGCCCGTCGGGCGACTCGCCGGAGCACACGAAGTCGGTCTCGTCGAAGCGGGCCCGGTAGCGGGGGTTGAACTCGTAGCGGTGCCGGTGCCGCTCCGACACCACCGTCTTCTCGTAGGCCTGCGCCACCTGCGAGCCGGGGATCAGCTCGGCGACGCACGCGCCCAGGCGCATCGTGCCGCCCATGTCGGTGACGTCGCGCTGGCTGTCCATCAGGTCGATCACCGGATGCGGCGTCGACGCGTCCATCTCGGTGGAGTTGGCGCCGGCCAGGCCCAGCACGTTGCGGGCGTACTCGATGGTCATCATCTGCAGCCCCAGGCACAGGCCCAGGCAGGGGATGTCGTGCTCGCGGGTGTAGGTGGCCGCCGCGATCTTGCCCTCGGTGCCCCGCTCGCCGAAGCCGCCGGGGATCACCACGCCGTCGAGGTCGTGCATGCGGCCGTCGGCCAGCAGGCCCTCGACCTCCTCGGCCTGGATCCACTCGACCTCGATGCGGGTGCCGTGGTGGAAGCCGCCGTGGCGGAGCGACTCGACCACCGACAGGTAGGCGTCGGGCAGGCTCACGTACTTGCCGATGATCCCGACCCGCACGCTGCGGGTGGCGGCGTCGACCCGGGCGACCAGCCGCTCCCACTCGGTGAGGTCGGCGGGCTTGGCCTCCAGCGCCAGCAGGTCGCACACCTCGGCGTCGAAGCCCTCGTCGTGGAGCGTCAGCGGCACCTCGTAGAGGTTGCTGGCGTCGGCCGCGTTGACCACCGCCGCCACCGGCACGTCGCACAGGCGGGAGATCTTCTGCTTCAGCGCGTCGGACAGTGGCCGCTCGCTGCGGCAGACGATGATGTCGGGCTGGATGCCCCGGGCCCGCAGCTCGGTGACCGAGTGCTGGGTGGGCTTGGTCTTCTGCTCGCCCGACGGGCCGATGAACGGCACCAGCGTGACGTGCACGTAGCAGACGTTGGCCCGGCCCACGTCGAGGCGGAACTGCCGGATCGCCTCGAGGAACGGGAGGATCTCGATGTCGCCGACCGTGCCGCCGATCTCGGTGATCACCACGTCGACGTCGTCGCGGTCGAGGCGGGTGATGCGCCGCTTGATCTCGTCGGTGATGTGGGGGATCACCTGGACGGTCTTGCCCAGGTAGTCGCCCCGACGCTCGGCCGCGAGCACCGCCGAGTAGATGGAGCCGGTGGTGGCGTTGGACGCCCGCGACAACGGCTCGTCGATGAAGCGCTCGTAGTGCCCGAGGTCCAGATCGGCCTCGCCACCGTCGTCGGTGACGAACACCTCCCCGTGCTCGAACGGGTTCATGGTGCCCGGGTCGACGTTGATGTAAGGGTCGAGCTTCTGCATCGTGACCCGCAGGCCGCGGGACTTCAGCAGACGACCCAGAGAGGACGCGGTGATGCCTTTGCCGAGGGAACTGGCGACGCCCCCCGTGACGAAGATGTGCTTGGCCACGGGACCCCAGCCTACCGCCACCACCCCTCGCGGCCGTGGATCCCCCCGTGCTTTCTCGGCTATCGGCCGCTGTGTCAACCGATGCGGAGCGTGGTGCGCACGCCCTTGTGGTCGCGCAGGTTGGCGATGGCGTCGTCGACGTGGTCGAGGTCGAAGCGGTCGGTGACCATGCCGGCGAGGTCGAGCTGTCCGGTCCGGGCGAACTCCAGGTACCGCGGGATGTCACGCTGGGCGTTCACCGAGCCGAGCGCACAGCCCACCAGCCGCTTCTCGGCGATCCCGAACGCGGCCGCGATGGCGATGTGGATGCCCTGGTCGATCGGTGGGGCCCCGATCACCACCGTCGTGCCGCCGTTGCGGGTGGCCTTGATGCCGGTCTCCGCCAGCACGCCGATGCCGGCCGCCTCGAAGGCGTAGTCGACGCCGATGCCGCCGGTCAGCTCCCGGCAGTGCGCGGCCACGTCGGTGGCCCCGGGGTCGACGACGTGGGTGGCGCCGAAGCCGAGCGCGCCCTCGCGGCGCTCCGCCACCGGGTCGGCCACGACGATCTTCGACGCCCCGGCGATGCGGGCCCCTTGCGTCACGGCGATGCCGATGCCGCCGGCGCCCGTGATCAGCACGGTCGCTCCCGCCTCGACCGCCACGGTGTTGAGCACCGCGCCGACGCCGGTCAGCACCGCGCAGCCGACCACGCAGGCGTCACCGAGGTCGACGTCGTCGGGCACCTTGACCGCCGCCTCCTGGGGCACGACCGTGTACTCGCCCCAACCGCCCACACCGACACCCCGGTACACGGTCGAGCCGTCCCGGGAGAACGGGCTGGTGCCGTCGGCCCGGGTGGCGGTGTAGAGCGACCTCGAGAACTTGGCGCACAGCGTGGGCTGGTCGCGCACGCAGAAGTAGCAGCGGCCGCAGTTGGGCAGCGGGCACAGCACCACCTTGTCGCCGGGCCGCAGGTCGGTCACCGCCGAGCCCACGGCCTCCACGATCCCGCCCACCTCGTGGCCCAGGATCGACGGGACCACGGCCGGGATGGCGCCGTCGATCATGCTGAGGTCGGAGTGGCAGACCCCGCAGTCGGTCACCTTCACCAGCACCTCGGTGGCGCGTGGCTCCCCGACGTCGACGTCGTCGATCTTCAGGGAGCCGACGCTCTCCAGCACTGCAGCCCGCATGTTGTGTTCCCCCGTGGTGTGGTCGGTCTACGGACGCCGGGCGACCCGCGTCGCCCACACGATCAGCGGGAGCTGCAGCGGGAGGCGGCACAGGGCGACCAGGCGGAAGCGGTCGACGGGCATGTCGGCGGCCTGGTGCTCTGTGCCGGCGTCGAGCGCCATCTGCACGTTGGCGGGGAACACCGCCACCAGCAGCGCCGCGGTCAGCCAGCCCCCGGTGCGGGCGGTGCGCCGGTCGAGCAGCAGCGCCCCGCACACCAGCTCGGCCGCACCGCTGACGAGGACCACCCGGCGGGCGTCGCCCAGCCAGCGGGGCACGATCTTGTCGTAGTACTGCGGGGCGACGAAGTGCGTCACCCCGGCCCCCAGCATAAGCAGCGCCAGCCCCAGCCGGCCGCCGGTACCCCCACGTCGCTCCATAGCCCCCGAGACTACGTTCTGTCTTCGCTCAGCCCGGCATAGCCGGCTGAGCGAAGACAGAACGGGTTTAGAGCTGGGGCTGGGTCTGGTACCAGTCGAGGATCGCCTGCGTGACCTGCTCCTGGGTCATGGTGGTGCCACCGGCGCTGACGACGGCGTCGCCGATCTTGTCGACCGGCTGCGCCACCGTGCCGACCAGGTCGGTCACCAGGCTCCTCGGCGTGAGCGCGTCGGCCGGCGGCTCGGCCGCCGACGCGGCACCGGCGCTCGCCGTCAGCGCGAGCACGCCGACGGCTGCTCCCACGATCAGTCGGGCGGCGCGCATCAGCTGATGCCCAGGAGCTGCTCGGCGGTCCCGATCACCAGCCCGAGGGGCGACTGCATCTGCCGCAGCTCGAAGTGCTTCACCACCGCGGCCGGCGGCGCGGTCTCCACCGGTGCCGCGTTGGCGGCGGTGGCCCCACCGGCCACGACGCCGCCGGCGATCGCCAGCGCGGCGACGATGGCCGAGCGGGGCCTGGTGATCCCTCTCGATCGTGCGACCGGCGACGACGACGCCTCACGCCCGTCGCCCGTGTCCTTGCTCTCTTCCACTTCGTTCCTCTTCCGGCCCGCCTTGTGCGAACAGTCGACGGCGCGCCGACACAACGTCGGCCGGCGCGCCGTCGGGGACTACATCCCGCCCATCACCGAGGCGGCCGTGCTGCCGAGGAGCTCGGCAACGGTCGTGGCGGCGAGCTCGCCCACGGTCTGGCCGGCGGTCATGCCGACGTCCGCAACCTTGGCACCGACCCCACCCATGTCGCTGGCCGGCATCTCGGGGAGCTCCGGCAACGAAGGCATCTCGGGGACCTGCGCACCAGCAGCCGCAGGCAGTGCGAGCACCGCGAGGGACACGCCGACGGCCGCCAGACTCGCTCGAACCTTGTTCATCTATCTCTCCTGGATCGTGCCGCGCCAGCCGCGGACCGTAGCACCATCCGTGACCCCGACCGCACCTAGGGTGACTGGCGGCCCAACCGGTCGAGCGCCCGCAGCGGCGGAACGGCGTCGATCACCTTGCTGAACGAGACGACCTCGCTCACCAGGTTCAGGCACAGGACGCCGACCAGGACCACCGTGCGGACCCAGGGAGCGCAGGTCAGCACCACGCCGAGGCCGAGGACGGCGCCGAGGACGTTGGCGCCGGCGTCGCCCAGCATGAGGCGCTCCCGGAGGTCGGGGACGAGGAGGCCGGCGGCAGCACCGAGCGCGAGGGCCACGCCGGTCAGCTCCGGTTCGAGGCCCACGGTCACCACGAGCACCAGGCCCGCCAGGAGGCTGACCTTCACGACGCGGCCCGGCCGGCGGTCGAAGAGGTTGGCGAGGTTGGCGGCCAGGGCGACGAGGGCCCCGTCGGCCAGCAGGCGCCACACGCTGCCGTCGGCGAACGGCGCCGCGGCGACGACACCCAGGGCGGCGCCGCCGAACAGCTTGGCGCCGCCGGTCGTCAGGCGACCACGAGCGAGCTCGGTGAGGTGGCCCCGGAAGCCGCCGCTCTGGCCGACGCCGCCCAGGTCGTCGAGCAGGCCGAGCAGGGCGAAGCCGACCGCCACGGGAACGGCGGCCGCCAGTCCCGCGGGGATCGCCGGGTCGAGGTCCCACCCGGCCGCGTCGGCGACCGCCACGACCGCCGCCCCGGCCACCACCACGAGCGCCGCGACGACCCCGACGGCGGTGGGCAACGTCCGCTGCCGGAAGTTCTCCCGGGTGAACACCTCGGCGCCGAACGCCGGCTCGAGCGCCTTCCACCCCACCACCGCACCCAGGACCCCTGCGACGAACGCAACCACGACAGCCATAGCCCGCCGACGGTACTGCGCCGCGGGTGGTCAGACGGCGGAGGGAACGGGGCCGGTGCGGTAGGCCGACTGCCACTCCGGGAACGACGACCGCCAGTCGGCCGGCATGGCGGCCAGGAGCGCGGTGACGACGTCGGGAGCGAGGTCGTCGGCGAGCCAGGGCAGGGTGAACGCCGGGTTCTGCGGCCCGCCGCCCGGCGCGGGGCCGTCGGCGAGCGTGCCGCGCTCCATCACCGGGACGAGGTGCTCCTCCTCCAGGTCGAGGTGCCGGCCGAGGACGGTGGCCAGGTGGGCGACGAGGTCGGCGCAGGCAGCGGCCCCCGCCGGGAGGGCGGCGCAGGCCGCGTCGACCCGGACCAGGAGGTCGTCGAGCGAGTGGTGGTCGGCGGCGAGCTGCTCGACGACCCCGGCCAGCTCGGGCGCCTCGGCGAGCACCTGGGGGAACAGCAGGGCGTCCTCCTGGTCGTGGTGGAAGACGAGGATCTCCCGGTACTGGTCCCAGTGCCGCGCGACCCGGGGGAGGTCGGTCGCCGCCCGCAGCGCGACCGGGAACCGGTGGGCATCGCGCCGCAGAGCATGGTGGATGGCCAGGAACAGGGTCACCGGCGTGGGCCGGCCGTCGGGATCGAGGGTGGGGAGCGTCGTCATGCGAAGTACCTCCTGTGCGTTTCGCATCCATATGCCTATCGCAATTGATTGCGAATCGCACACTCCCTGGTTGGGTACGGTGTCCCACCGATGAGCAAGCCCCTCTCCCCCGACGACCCGACCGTCGCCGCGGTGGAACGGGCCATGGTCGGGGTGCGGCGGTCGCAGACCCGCCGGGCGCTCTGGCCGCCGATGCTGCGGGCGGTCGAGGAGCGCCTCGGGATCGAGCTCGACTCCGGCGCCGCGGCGGTGGTCGACGCCGTCGAGGAACCGACGTCGGACGGCGCGGACGTCACCGTCGGGCTCGTCGCCGAACGCCTCGGGCTCGACGCCTCACGCGCCAGCCGGCTCGTCGCGAGCGCGGTCGCCACCGGGCTCGTGCGGCGGGAGGCCTCCCAGGAGGACGGCCGCCGCATCCACCTCACGCTCACCGAGCTCGGTCAGCGGGTGTTCGAGGTGGAGCAGGACGTCCGCCGCGCTCACATGGCGGAGGGCATGGAGGGCTGGTCGGCCGACGAACGTCGCACCTTCGCCGAGCTGTTCACCCGGTTCGTCGAGAAGCGCTGAGCGACGGCCGGCCAGTCGACCAGCACCAGCGGCACGGTGATCGCCCAGGCCCAGTAGTCGAGGCCCAGCAGGAACCACGTGCCGACGTGCAGCACCGCCGCCGCCAGGGCGTAGAGCACCTGGACACGGCGCACCACCAGCACCACGGGGAACGTCAGCTCGATGCCGAGGATGAACCCCGCCGACACCCGGGCCGCCCACACGTGCTCCCCCACCCAGCGGGCCAGGTCGCCCCACGCCGGCGACCCGATGCTCGGCCCCCACAGCATCACGTAGCGCATGTTGTCGCCCAGCACCCACTCGGGCCCGGAGCGCCGCAGCTTGTGGTAGCCGGCGAGGAAGTAGACGAGGACGATGATCACCGTCGCCACCCGGATCGGCCAGCCCCACGCCGACCGGGGCTCCCGCGACCGCCACGCATCCTTCAGCCGGGCGGCCGCACCCCCGACCGGGGCGAGCAGGAACGGCGCCGACGCCCACAGCAGCAGCAGGTCGTTGTGCAGCACCTTGCCCCGGCTCCCCCGCAGCCCGGCCAGCACCAGGTAGCAGACCCAGGCGACGGCGAACGTCACCCGGGGGCTGCGGCGCCAGGCGGCCGCGAGGGCGGCCACGGTCCCCACCACCTGGAGGGCGACGAACACCCACACCGGCGGCATCCGCTCGACCCAGAACAGCAGCGGCACCGGGTCGACCAGCGCCCGCGGCGTGTCGGCCAGCTGCCGGTACGACCCCAGGGCGACCCGCGCCCCGATCAGCAGCGACAGCCCGACGTGCACGACCACCAGCCGGGCGGCCGTCTCGGGGCCCCACAGGGTGTCGTCGAGCCAGCGGCGGAAGCGGGTCACGACGCCTGCTCCCCTCGCCGGGGCGTGCAGGTCGCCTCCACCTCCGGGTCGTGGGTCAGGACCCACTCGCCGTCCCGCTCGACCAACCTCTGGGCGTCCTCGGCGATCTGCACCTCGACCGTGTCGGGGCGGACCTTCACGACCGCGTCGGCCAGCGCCCGGCACACGGACCGCCGGTGCGCCTCCGACGAGCCGGGGAGGTCGGCCATCGGCCACTCGGCATGGCGGTAGCCCAGCGGCAGCTCCTCCAGGCTGACGATCCGCGCCTCGCCCGAGCCGTCGACCGCCTGCACCACCCAGCGGTTCTGGCTCTCGTCCCGCAGCGCCGAGAACAGCCGCCAGCCCGTGAGCGGCCACGTGTCGAAGCCGACCACGCCCGGCACCAGCAGCAGGGCGAACAGCACCGCCACGAACCAGCGGGCGGTGCGCGGGACCTCGGTGACGTCAGTCGGCGTCGCCATCGTCCACCACCAGGGGTTGGCCCGGCTCCAGCACCAGGCACACCAGCGAGGCCGTCATGACCATCAGCGTCACGCCTCCCACGATCGCGCCCGAGTCGTTCACCAGGCTGCCCAGCACCGCCGCCACCGCCGCTGCCACCAGACCGACGTGCAGCGTCGGGATCCGGGCCCGCACCGCCTCCAGCGGCCGCCCCGAGTACCGGACGAGGAACACCAGGAACGCCACCGCCACCGGGATCGCCGCGATCCAGAACGACGTGGTCGACACCCGCAGGTTGGCCAGCAGCTTGCGCTCGACGATCGACAGCAGCGGCTCCAGTCCCTCGTTGCCGATCCGCTCGAACAGGCGGCCCAGGTGCGCCCGCTCGTCGGCCGGCCGGGCCAGGTCGACGAAGCCGAACACGGTCACCGCGGCGACGGTGGCCAGGCTGGCGATCACCAGGTTCCTGACGTTCACGCCCCGCCGCCACAGCAGCCCCGCGAACACCAGGATCGTGGGCGTGAAGGCGATGATGCCACCCACGTCGGACCCCCAGATCGGGAGGCCGATCACCACCAGCACCGCCCCCAGCAGCGCCAGGGACTGCCAGCGGGTGCGCCGCTCCGGCGGGAGCGCGGCCACGAACGCCGCCAGCAGGCACGCCGCCGCCGCCACCTGCCCGAACGAGTAGTTGCTGATGCCGTAGAGCCGCGAGTTGCCGGTCGGCGAGTAGCCGAACGCAGCGCTGAGGCTCAGGCGCGACCCGGTCATCACGTCGCCCAGCAGCACCCCCATCACCAGCAGCAGCATCGCCACCAGCGCCAGCCGGGGCCGGCCCAACCGGGTCGCGACGACGGTCGCCGCCGTCGCCACCAGCACGGCGCCGGTCACGATGAACGCCCAGTAGAACCCGCTGCCCCACTCCTCCAGCGGGAACGCCCGGGCCAGGTACGAGAACGGCAGCAGCGCCAGGTCGACCAGCGCCAGCCACCACACCACCCGGCGGGCCCGACCCGTGCTGCGCCGCGACACCAGCACCGCCGCGGCGCCGCACGTGATCGCCAGCAGCAACACCACCACCAGCGTGGTCGGGAACAGGGTCTGCTCCCGGAAGCGCGATGCCGCGTTGAGCGTCACCAGCCGGTCGACCTTCTGCTCGTAGGTGTCGCCGGAGCCGACCAGCTCGGCGGGGCGGCCCTCCATGTCGACCGGCCGGCCCACGTCGAGGCGCTGCAGCACGGTCGGGGCGAGGTCGACCAGGGTGAGGAAGCCCGACCGCTGGGTCGACGCCGACCGCAGGTAGCCGGGCGCCCGGCCCGGCAGGTGCAGGCCGGCGATCGTGAGGTCGCGGTCGTTGGACAGGTTGTAGGGGGCCGCGGTCAGCACCGCATCGCGGTCGAGGTCGACCTCCTCCAGCAGCCGGGCGACCAGCCGGTCGGTGTCGGCCAGGGCGTCGGCCCACAGGTCGTCGAAGCGGGCCTTGTCGACCCGGTCGCGGTAGCGAAGAGTGCGGGCCAGGTCGGAGGCCTCGACCACCACCAGCCCACCGTTCTGGCCGGCCGGTGCCGCCCAGGCGCTGCGGAACGCCGCGGCCACGGCGTCGATGTCGAGCCGCCGGCCGAAGGGGCTAGAGGGATCGTCGACCAGCAGCCCGGTGCCGAGGCTGCCGGCCGGGATCACACCGTCGCTCGTCACCACCGCCAGGCCGACCTGGCGCTCGTAGGAGGGACCGATCGTGTCGGTGCCGTCGGCGTTGCCGATCGCGACCGCCCCGAGCCCCGCCTCCTGCAGGGAGTCGCCCAGCGCCCCCAGCACGGCGTCGTAGGGCTCCCGGTCGTTGGCCTTCACCAGCGCCGGCCACGCCAGCGCCACGTACTCGCCGTCGGGGCGGGTGCCGGTGCGGCGGTGGAAGATCTCCCCGGCGGTCGAGCCGCCCGACTCCTCGCCGGTCGCCAGCTGCTGGCCGTCGACCGAGGGCTCCGAGATCCCGCGGGTGCCGGCCGAGATCGTGAGGTAGGCGGCGCCCGGCAACGCCCGGGGGTTCACGCCACGGGGGGCGAGGTCGGCCAGCGACGAGTCGGCCAGCAGCCCTTCGAGCGCCGGCAGGTCGTGCTCGTCGAGGTCGCGCCAGGTCACCCCGGGGAGCGACAGCAGGAGGAGCTTCTCGGGCTGGGGCGGCTCGTCGTCACTGCCCCGGGTGCCCTCGGTGCCCGGCGCCTCCTGCGCCCCCGCCGCCGGCGCCAGCCCCAGCAGCACGACGCCGACCAGCAACGCTCCTGCCGCACCGCGCCATCTCTTCGAGGTCATCTCGCTCCCTCCGCCGATCCTGTCCACCGGATGCCACCGGGCGTCGCCCGGAGGACCTGGAGCACCACGACCGGCACCACCACGAGCAGCATCGTCGCCGGCACCGCGATCGAGGAGTCGTTGGCCACCAGGCCCACCACCGCCAGCACCACCAGCCCACCGGCGCCGGCCACCCACGGCCCGGTGCGGCGGGGTGCCTCCGGTCCGGCGCGCCCCAGCGCCACCAGCACCACGTACAACGCCGTCACCACGATCACCCCCAGCACCGCCCCCCACGCCGCCAGCTCGGCGCCGCCGAAGCTGGCCTGCCAGCGCCGGGTCAGCGTGTCGGCGAACGCCGACCACCGGCCCGCCACCAGGTGCTGCGCCAGGCGCGCCAGGTGGGTCTGCGACTGCGACGGGCGGGCCGCGTCGACGAAGGCGAACCCCAGCAGCACGCCGGCGGTCACCGCCACCAGGATGCACAGGTCGCGGCTGGTCACCCGGCGGTCGGCCAGCAGCAGCGCGGTCACCCCGAAGGCCGGCACCATCGACGTGACGCCGCCCACGTCGGCGCCCAGCATCGGCAGCCCCTCCAGCACGATCGCCGCCACCAGCAGGGCGTAGGCGACGCGCAGCCCGGGCCGGCCGGCGCGGTCGACGATCAGCACGGCCAGCATGATCGTGGCCGAGCCGAACAGGGCGAACGCCAGGTTGCCCAGGCCGGTGAACCGCCCGGCCACGGCCACCGAGTAGCCGAACGCCGTGTTGAGCTGCAGCGGCGCGCCCAGCAGCACGTCCACGGTCACCATCCCGACGGTGAACCCGACACCCACGAGCGCCCCGATGCCGCGCCGCCGCCGGTCCGCCAGCCAGGCGACCACCCCGATGCCCAGCGCCAGCACGGCGACGCCCATCAGGTACGGGATCGTGCGCTCCCCCACCAGGCCGATCTGGCCCACCAGGAACGTCGCCGGGATCACCCCCAGCGCCACGTAGGCCAGGCCGGCCAGCAGCCGGGGCGCCTGGGCGCCCAGCCAGCGCCGCTGCCAGGTCGCCAAACCGAG
>DATHJB010000042.1 GCA_035316325.1 Acidimicrobiales bacterium | reverse complement strand
GTGGGGGAACCCGTAGGTACGGGGGGAATTCATGAGGGGTTTGCGTCGACTTTTGCCGATTGCCGCGGGCGTGGGCCTGCTGGCGACGGTGATCACAGGGTGTGACTGGCCGACGGGCACGAGGTACGTGTTCCCGGTCTTCCAGAACTACGACGTCACGTCGAACGTGACGTACCGCACGACCACCACCTACACCGGTGCCACCATCGACCTGAAGCTGGACATCTACCAGCCCCGGGGCGACACGGCCACGAAGCGCCCGGTGATGATGTGGATGCACGGGGGCTACTGGGTAGGCGGCAACAAGGGTGACATGGCCGCCTACGCCAGCGACTCCGCCCGGCGGGGCTACGTCGGGGTCAGCGTCCAGTACCGGCTGCGGAACTCGACCAGCGACTTCGCGGCCGCCGCGTGGGACGCCTACGACGACGTGGCCGCCGCGGCGCAGTGGCTCGAGGCGCACGCCGCCGAGTACCGCATCGATCCGGACGCCATCGTCGCCGGGGGCTACTCGGCCGGAGCGATCAACGCCCTGAACCTGGTGTTCATGCCGCCCGACCGGGGGCCGGCGACGTCGCCCGTCGACGGGGCCGTCTCCATCGCCGGCATGTCGTTCGCCCCGATCCGGGCCGGCCGGGAGCCGGTGATCATGTTCAACGGCTCGAACGACAACCTGGTGCCGTACTCGGTGTCCCAGGGCAACTGCAACCTGTCGACCAGCCTGGGGAACGTCTGCGAGCTGGTCACCTACCAGGGCGCGGGCCACGAGATCGGCATCACGCAGAGCGCCGACATCATGGCCAGGGCCCACCACTTCGTGATGGACCACGTGTTGCTACCGCTGGGTTACCAGGCCCAGCAGATGCCGGCCGCGGCCTAGACCCGGCACATCGGCCCGCGCCACCGACACGACGTCGCGGCGGCGGGCACCCCTCGGGCGGCAGCGGTCACTGACCACCAGCTGCCGTACCGAGACTGCGTGGCCCGCGGCCGCCCGTAGGCCCGGGCCACGCAGCTTCAGTCGGGCAAAGCCGGGGGCATCGGCTCCGCACGCACGACGACCACCACGCCCGCGGCGATCAGGGCGGCGGCGGGCCACACGGACACCGGCGGCACCTCGTCGAAGAACAGCCAGGCCAGCAGCGTCGACCCCACGATCTCCAGCAGGATCGCCACCGACACCAGCGTGGGCGACAGCGTCCGCACCACCCGGTTGACCAGCGTGTGGCCCAGCAGCTGCGGCCCCACGGTGAGCGCCAGCAGCACCAGCCACGTCGCCTCCGGGTAGCCGCCGAGGGACTGGCGACCCACCACGCAGATGCCCAGCAGGGCGACGGCCGCCACCCCGTAGCACCAGGTGGCGTAGACCGCGGTGGTCGTCACCCGGCGGACGTCGGCGCCCACCACCAGGTACAGCGCCGACAGCATCCCGCCCGCCAGGGCCAGCCCGTCGCCGAGGAGGGCGCGGGGCGTGAGCGCCAGGTCGACGCCGCTGAGCAGCACGACGCCGGCCAGGGCACAGGCGATCCCCCGCCACACCGCCGGCGGCACGTGCTCACCCCGGCGTCGGGCGATCAGGGCCACCCACACCGGCTGGGCGCACACCAACGTCACCGACGACGCCACCGACGTGAACGAGAGGCTGGGGATCCACGTGGCGAAGTGGCCCGCCAGGAGCAGGCCCGCCACCACCATGCGCCGGCGGGTCAGCGGGTCGCGGGCGGCGAGCTCGGCCCGGTCGCGGCGCAGCGCCAGCGACCCCATGACCGGCACGGCCAGCGCGGTCCGCCAGAAGGCGATCGCCAGGGCCGGGGCGTGCGCCGCCCGCACCAGTGGCGCCGACGTCGACACCGCGGCGACGGCGACCGCCAGCAGCACCACGTCGAGGTCGACGCCGACGTTCAGGCGGCGCAACGTGCCCCTTGCTTTTGCACTCGACGTGCGAAAATGTGAGTCCCGTGGTGGACGCGACCTACAACCCGTTCGAGCCCGGCTTCGCCGACGACCCGTACGACCAGTACTCCCGCATCCGGGAGGCGGGTCGCACGCAGCGCAGCCTGTTCGACAACCTGCTGATCCATCGCTACGACGACTGCTTCGCGCTGCTGCGCCAGGCCGGCACCAGCGTCGACGACACCAACGCCAACGTCGTCATCGGCCGCCAGATCCCGCCCGAGCTGCTGCAGGGCCGCGAGCAGCGGGGCCGCCACGCCATCCTCAACCTCGACCCGCCCGACCACACCCGCATCCGGCGGCTCGTGTCGAAGGCGTTCACCATGCGACGAGTCGAGCAGCTGCGGCCCCGTGTCCGCGAACTGGTCGACGGGTTCCTCGACGACGTGGCCGAGCGGGGCACCGACGGCTCACCGGTCGATCTCATGACCCACTTCGCGTTCCCGTTGCCGTTCCAGGTGATCACCGAGCTGCTGGGCATGCCGTCGGGCGACCGTGACCAGCTGCGGGTCTGGTCGCACAGCCTCACCCGGGTGCTGGAGCCGGTGCTCGACGATGTGGCGCTGCGGGAGGTGGCCGAAGCCTTCAGCCACATGCAGGACTACGTCGACGAGGCGATCGGGTGGAAGCGCCGCAACCCGGCCGACGACCTGCTCAGCGGTCTGATCGCCGCCGAGGAGGACGGCGACTCGCTGTCGGCCGACGAGCTGGTCGACCAGGTGGTGCTGCTCTACCTGGCGGGCCACGAGACCACCGTGAACCTGATCGGCAACGGGACGCTGGCGCTGCTGCGCAACCGCGACCAGCTCGCACTGCTGGCCGCCGATCCCTCCATCGAGGGCAATGCCACGGACGAGCTGCTGCGCTACGACACGCCCGTGCACGTGTCGCGGCGCATCGTGATGACCGAGATGGAGGTGGCGGGCGAGACGCTGGGCCCCGGTGACCTGGTGGTGACCCTGCTCGCCGCCGCCAACCGCGACCCCGCCCACTGGGGGCCGACCGCCGGGCAGCTCGACCTGCGCCGTCAGGGCGCCGGCGCCCACCTGTCGTTCGGCAGCGGCATCCACCACTGCCTGGGCGCAGCGCTGGCCAGGCTGGAGGGCTCCGAGGCTCTGGGTGCCCTGGTCCGCCGCTTCCCCGCCCTCGAACTGGCCACCGACACCCCCGACTGGAACAACCGCATAGTCCTCCGCGGCCTCGACACGTTGGACGTCGCCGTCGCGGCTTGACCCCTCCAACCTGACGCCCTCGAAATTGCGTTCGAAAACCCGCACAGAGCGGGCGAACGAACGCAATTTGCCGGGAGGCCGGCGATCACAGGGCGGCGACCACCCGGCCCGTGGCGACCACCTCGTCGACCAACGGGTGGACCAGGTCGGCGCCGCGGCCGACGACGACGGCGTCGGGGAAGACGCTCGGGGGCAACGCGGCGCCGAGCGCCCGGACGACGGCGGCCTGCCGGCCCGGGTCGGCGGCCGTGACCACCAGCATGTCGCGCCACGGCGCCCGGTCGGGCGACCCGCGGCGCCGCAGCCGGGCCCACGCCACCTCGGTGCAGCCGGCGACCGTGGCCGTGGCCGCGGTGAGGAGCACCGCGCGCTCCTCGTCCTCCGGCCCCGGCGGCGCCACCACCAGGCTGCGGGGATGGGGCAGCTCGGTGCGCCAACCGTGGGGCAGGCCCGTCACCTCCCAGGGGCTGAGCACCAGGCCGTTCTCGTAGCCGGGGTTGATCATCAGCCAGTGGCCCGCCGGCCACAGCCTCGGCAGGTCACGGCCCGGCGCCAGCACCCGGCTGACCTGCGAACCCTCCGGCAACAGGGCGTTGAACCGCTCCTCGGTGGCGAAGCCGAACACGAGCGGGTCCTCCGTCGTGGTGGCGCTGGGGAAGTGGAGCGGCTCGTCGGCCACCACCGGGAGCACCAGCTCGCCGTCGTGCAGCGCCTGCCAGACCGCGGGCCGGGCCGAGTCGTCGTCCACCGCTTTCGCCAGCGCCCGCTCGAGCTCGTTGGCGGGCTCCACGGGCGTGAGCCGCGGCGCGGCCGTCGAGTCGGCCGGCCCCTGGGCCAGCAGCGCCACCGCCCGCTCGACCGGTGACCGGATCGACGTCGCCGGCCACCCCACGTCGACCAGCTGCTGCCACCGCTTCGCCGCCTCCGCCAGGCGCCGGCCGGTGAGGTCCCCGGCGCGGGCGTCCTGCAGGAACTGCAGCAGCTCCCCCAACGTGTGCCAGTCGAACACGACCGGGTCGGGCGCGGCGCCGGAGGCGACGGCCACGCTGCTGCGGTGCAGCTTCACCTCGCCGATCGCCGCATCGAGGAGCTCGATTGACACGGTCTACCCTCCCTGGGGTGCACGAACCTGGGGACGACGAGTCGGCCATCGACCTCGTGCTGCAGAGCGCCGACGGTGAGGAGTACGTGTTGGTGCTGGTGGAGAACGAGCGCTGGGACGGGCCCGGCGTGACCGACCGCCTCGCCGGACGGATCGAGCGTTGCGTCGCCTACGCGCTCGACGGCGAGCTGGTCGCGGCGTTCCCGGCGGCGGCCGGCAAACCGGTGCGGGTGCACGTCGACCACCTCGAGCCGCTGGACACCGACGTCGAGGCGTTCTTCCTCCGGGTGGCCGATGATCTCGGGCGCCGGGGGCTGCGGTTCAGCTCCGAGCTGTTGGAGCGCCCGCCCACCCAGCCCGACTAGCTCGACCATGACCCTCAGATGTCATCCGCCGTCCACCGGAACGCAGGCCGGCGGCGGACTCCCACCGATCCCTGCCGACTCCCTGCCGATCCTGCCGAGTCCCTGCCGACTCCGGGTCTGAGGCGGCATCCTTGGGGCATGGCCGCTGAGTCCACCATGCTCCCCCTGGGGACGCCGCTCCCCGACTTCACGCTCCCCGACGCCGACGGCGCCCTGCACGGCCCGTCCGACCACCCCGACGCCCCCGGCGTACTGGTCGCCTTCGTGTGCAACCACTGCCCGTACGTGAAGCACGTCGCCCCTGAGCTGGGCCGCCTGGCGAAGGGTTGGATCGACCGGGGCCTCGCCGTGATCGCCGTGAACCCCAACGACGCGACTGCCTACCCCGAGGACGCACCCGAGCTGATGCCCGGCTTCGCCGTCGCCAACGGCTGGACGTTCCCGTACCTGTACGACGAGGCCCAGGACGTCGCCCGCACCTACCAGGCCGCCTGCACCCCGGACTTCTTCCTGTTCGACGGCGACCACCAGCTGGCCTACCGCGGCCGCTTCGACGCCAGTCGCCCCGGCAGCGCCACGCCCCTCACCGGCGAAGACCTCGCCACCGCCGTCGACGCCGTCCTCTCCGGCGACCCCGTCCCCACCCCCCAACTCCCCAGCATCGGCTGCTCCATCAAGTGGAAGTGACGGTCGGCGGTCCGGCGCTATCTCCCATCACTGCGAAGTAGATCACTAATGATCTACTTCGCAGTCGTCCTGAGGGCGGAGTGGGGTCAGACCTTGAGGAAGCGGCTGAGGGCCCAACCCGAGCCGACGGCGCCGATGCCGACGCCCAACAACACGACGACGATCATCACCATCGTGACCTCGCCGCGGGTGGCGACCATGCCGGCGAGGACCGACATCTCGTCGCGGTTGGCGCTGTTCATCAGCTTGTTGACCAGGTAGATGAACGTCAGGGCGAAGCCGGAGCCGACCACCCCCTGCACCACGCCCTCCATCATGAACGGCACCCGGATGAACCAGTTGGTGGCGCCGACCAGCTTCATCACCTCGATCTCCCGCCGCCGGGCGAACATCGCCATGCGGATGGCGTTGAGGATCAGCATGAGGGCGGCCATCAGCAGCCCGAGCGCGGTGATGAAGATCAGCCGCTGCGCGGTGCTCGACATGCTCTGCAGCCGCCGCACCCCCTCGAGCGCGGACGTCGCCCGCATCACGCCTTCCTTCGTGGCGAACTGCTCGGTGATGCTGAGGATGGCCTGCGGGTTGCTGGTGGACGGCGTGACCCGGAACGACGTCGGCACGAGCTCGGGGTTCTTCTCGCCCTCGGCGAGCATCGCCGGGTTGTTCTCGAAGATCCGCCGGTACTCCGCCATCGACTCCTCGGCGTCGACGTAGCGGACGTCGGCGACGCTCGGATGCTCCCGCAGGTCGGTCTCGAGGGTGTCCTTCGCCTCCTCGGAGATGTCGCGCTGCACGAACACGACGACCTCGACGCCCTCCTCCCAGCGGCTCGACAGGGCGTCGACCCCGGCGCGCAGGAGCATGGCGGAGCCGAACAGGCCCAGCGACACCGCCATGGTCACGACGGCGGCGATGTTGAGCGTGACGTTGCGCCGCAGGTTCGTCGACGTCTCACGGATCACGTAGTCGAGCTTGAGAGCCATGGCTTCCTCAGTCCTCCCCAGACCGATCGGTCACTGGTAGACGCCGCGCACCTGGTCGCGGACGATCTCGCCCTGGTCGAGCTCGATGACGCGGCGCTGCATCGTGTCGACGATCGAGCGGTCGTGCGTGGCCATCACCACGGTGGTGCCCGTCCGGTTGATGCGGTCGAGCAGGCGCATGATGCCCACCGACGTGGCCGGGTCGAGGTTCCCGGTGGGCTCGTCGGCGAGCAGGATCAGAGGCCGGTTGACGAACGCCCGGGCGATCGACACCCGCTGCTGCTCGCCACCCGACAGCTCCTCGGGCAGGTTCTCGGACTTCGGCTCGAGGCCCACCAGCTCGAGGATGGCCGGCACCTGAGCGTGGACGACGTGGCGGGGCCGCCCGATCACCTCCAGGGCGAAGGCGACGTTCTCGTACACCGACTTGTTGGGCAGCAGCTTGTAGTCCTGGAAGATGCAGCCGATGTTGCGGCGCAGGTAGGGAACCCGCCACGACGAGAGCCGGGCGATGTCCTTGCCGGCCACGTAGAGGGTGCCGTCGTCGGCCACCTCCTCGCGGTTGATCAGCCGCAGCATCGTCGACTTGCCCGATCCCGACGGGCCGACGAGGAAGACGAACTCTCCCTTGTCGATGTTGGCGGAGCACCGCAAGAGGGCTTTGATCTCGCCCTTGTACAGCTTGCTCACATTTTGGAATGTGATCATTGGCCTCGAACTTAGAACGACCGCGCCGCGTGTGCCCGCCACGCTGAAGATTGCGGTGAGGTTACAGAAACCAGCTTGGCACCGGAAATCAACCGGCGCCCGCCGGAGGGGTGTTTAGTTCGCCCGCCTCCACTGGAGGTAGGCCTCCATGAACGGGTCGAGGTCGCCGTCGAGCACGGCGTCGACGTTGCCCGTCTCGTGCTCCGAGCGCAGGTCCTTCACCATCTGGTAGGGCTGCAGGACGTAGCTGCGGATCTGGCTGCCGAACCCGACGCGCTGCTGCTCGCCGCGGATCTCGTCGAGCTCGGCCTCGCGTTTGGAGCGCTCCAGGTCGGCCAGCTTGGCCTTGAGCATCGCCATCGCTCTGTCACGGTTCTGGAACTGGCTGCGCTCCACCTGGCAGGCCACCACGATGCCCGTGGGGATGTGGGTGAGGCGCACCGCCGAGGACGTCTTGTTGATGTGCTGGCCGCCGGCGCCGGACGCCCGGAAGACGTCCATCTTGATGTCCTTGTCGTCGATCTCGACGCCGGACGTGTCGCCGTCGTCGAGCATCGGCACCACCTGCAGGGCGGCGAAGGCGGTCTGGCGCTTGCCCTGGGCGTTGAAGGGGCTCATCCGCACGAGGCGATGGACGCCCCGCTCGGCTTGCAGGTAGCCGTAGGCGTGACGGCCCTTCACCAGGAAGTCGGCCGAGGAGATGCCGGCCTCGGAACCGGGGGTCGTCGAGTCGACCTCGGTGGCGTAGCCCCGCCGCTCGGCCCAGCGGAGGACCATGCGCAGCAGCATCTCGGCCCAGTCCTGGGCGTCGACGCCACCCTCGCCGGCCTGGATGCTCACCAGGGCGTCGGCGTCGTCGTGCTCGCCGGAGAACATCGAGCGCAGCTCGATCTGGCGCAGATCCCTGTCGAGCGTCCCGAGGTTCTCCTCGACCTCGGCGACCGACGCGTCGTCGCCCTCCTCGCGGCCCAGCTCGTAGAGCGTCTCGGCGTCGTCGAGGCGGGCGCTGATGCCGTCGAAGTGGGCCAGGTCGTCGTTCAGGTTGGCGAGCTCGCCGGTGACCTTGCGGGCGTTGTCGGCGTCGTCCCACAGGTCGGGGCGCGACGCCTCGGCCTCCAGCTGGGGCTGCTTCGTCCGCAGCTCGTCGATGCGCAGGTAGCCGGCGGCCTCGGCGAGCCGCTCACGCAGCGCCTTCAGCTCGTCGGCCAGGTCTCTCATCGGGCGTCGCTCAGATGCGACTCAGGCACCGTGGCACTGCTTGAACTTCTTGCCCGACCCGCAGGGGCACGGGGCGTTGCGGGGCGTCTTGTCCCAGTCGGAGCGGGTCACCGGCACGTTCTCGACCGGCTCGCGCTGGGGCGGGCCCGCCGGACCACCGTTGCTGCCGTTGCCGCCGTTGCCCCCGGGACCCTGGGCCCGGGCCGCCGCGGCCATGCCGGCGGCACCACCCGAGGTCGACGGGTCTTCGGGGGCGGAGTACTGGAAGTTCTGCACCGCCTCCGGCTCCGCCACCGCCGGGGCGGACTGCGCCGCGTCGCCGGCGGGCCGGTTGACCTGCACCTGGACGTGCATGACGTACTTGATGAAGTCCTGCCAGACGCCGTGCATCATCTGGCCGAACATGTCGAAGCCCTCGCGCTGCCACTCGGTGAGCGGGTCGCGCTGGCCCATGGCCCGGAGGTTGATGCCCTCGCGCAGGTAGTCCATCTCGTAGAGGTGCGACCGCCAGCGCTGGTCGATGATCCGCAGCATCACCGTGCGCTCGACCTCGCGCATCACGTCGGGGGTCAGCTCGGCCTCGCGGGCCTCGTAGTAGGTGAGCGCCTCGTCCATGAGCATCTCGTAGAGCTCGTTGGTGCTCGTCGCCTGGCCGAGCTGCTCGGCCGTCAGCTTCGACGGCCAGAAGAGGCGGATCTCGGTGCTGAGGCCGTCGAGGTCCCACTCTTCGTTGAACTCGCTGACGCAGTGCGACTCGACGATCGAGCTCACGCCGTCGGGCAGGTACTCCCCGACGATCTTCTCGCGCAGGTCGACCTGGTCGAGCACCTGGTCGCGCAGGGCGTAGATCACCTTGCGCTGCTCGTTCATCACCTCGTCGTACTTGAGGACGTTCTTGCGGATCTCGGCGTTGCGCTGCTCGACCGTCGACTGCGCCCGCTCGATCGCCTTGGTGACCATCTTCGCCTCGAGCGGCACGTCGTCGGGCAGGGCCCGACCCATCACCCAGTTGACCATGCCGGTCGCGAACAACCGCATGAGGTCGTCCTCGAGGCTGAGGTAGAAGCGGCTCTCGCCGGGGTCGCCCTGGCGGCCCGACCGGCCTCGGAGCTGGTTGTCGATGCGGCGGCTGTCGTGGCGTTCGGTGCCGAGCACGTAGAGGCCGCCCAGCTCGCGCACCTTGTCGCCCTCGGCCGACGTCTCGCGGTCGTAGCGGTCGACCAGCGTCTCGAAGTGCTGGCGGTGCTCCTCGTCCTCGGGATCGAGGCCCTCGAGGCGCAGGTCGCGCTTGGCGAGGCCCTCGGGGTTGCCGCCGAGGATGATGTCGACGCCTCGACCGGCCATGTTGGTGGCCACGGTGACGGCGTGCAGCGAACCGGCCTGGGCGATGATCTCGGCCTCACGGAAGTGCTGCTTGGCGTTGAGCACCTCATGGCGGACGCCCCGTTTGTCGAGCATCCGGGAGAGCTTCTCGCTCTTCTCCACCGAGATGGTGCCCACCAGCACCGGCTGGCCGGCCTGGTTGCGCTCCACCAGGTCCTCCACCACGGCCTCGAACTTGCTGTCCTCGCTCTTGTAGATGAGGTCGCCCTCGTCGGCGCGGGCGTTCGGCTGGTTGGTGGGGATCGGCACGACCTGCAGGTCGTAGGTGGCGTGCAGCTCGGCGGCATCGCTCATGGCGGTACCGGTCATGCCGGCGAGCTTGTCGTACATGCGGAAGTAGTTCTGGAGGGTGACCGTCGCCAGGGTCTGGTTCTCCTCCTTGATCTTGGCACCCTCCTTGGCCTCGACAGCCTGGTGGAGGCCCTCCGACCAGCGGCGTCCCTCGAGGATGCGGCCGGTGAACTCGTCGACGATCTTCACCTCGCCGTTGGCGACGACGTAGTCCTTGTCGCGGCGGAACAGCTCCTTGGATCGGAGGGCGGCCTGGAGCTGGTGGACGAGGTTCTGGGCCACGCCGTCGTAGAGGTTCTCGATGCCGAGCGCCCGCTCGACCTTCTCGATGCCGTCCTCGGTGGGGACGACCGTGCGCTTCTCCTCGTCGACCTCGTAGTCGTCGTCGCGGCGGAGGCCGCGGACGATGGAGGCGAACTTGTAGTAGAGCTGCGCGGCGTCGGCGACCTTGCCGGAGATGATCAGCGGCGTCCGGGCCTCGTCGATGAGGATGGAGTCGACCTCGTCGACGATCGCGTAGACGTGGCCCCGCTGCGTCTGGGCGGCCCGGGAGGGCGCCATGTTGTCGCGCAGGTAGTCGAAGCCGAACTCGTTGTTGGTGCCGTACGTGATGTCGCAGGCGTACTGCTCGCGCTTGTAGTTGGGGTCGTTCTGGCCGGGGACGACGAGACCGACGCTCAGGTCCATCCACTTGTGCAGGCGGCCCATCCACTGGGCGTGGAACGTGGCCAGGTAGTCGTTGACCGTGACCAGGTGCATGCCCTTGCCGGTCAGGCCGTTCAGATAGGCCGGCAGGGTCGACACGAGGGTCTTGCCCTCACCGGTCTTCATCTCGGCCACCCAGCCGAAGTGGAGGGCGGCACCGCCGACCAGCTGGACGTCGTAGTGGCGCTGGCCGAGCACCCGCTTGCTGGCCTCGCGCACGACGGCGAAGGCCTCGATCAGCAGGTCGTCGAGTGACTCACCGTTGTCGAGCCGCTGGCGGAACTCACCGGTCTTGCCCTGGAGCGCCTCGTCGGAGAGGCGCTCGAACTCGGGCTCGAGCGCGTTGACGTCGGGAACCAGCGATTGGAGTGCCCGGAGTTTCTTGCCCTCGCCAGCGCGAAGGAAGCGATCGAACATGCCCATGAGGCTGATCAGCTTACCGAGGCCCCACCCCTAGCCCCAGGCACACGCGGAGGTCCGTCGGACTCCCCCAGCTCCAGCAGCGTCCGCTTCGCTGCTCGACCCGGATACGTCAGGCGAGGCTGGTGGCCTTGTCGGCGACGAGGTGGGTGACGGGGAGGTCGAACTCCCGCTTGAGGCGGCGCTCGACGTCGAGGCGGAGCCATGCCGACACGCCCGGGGGCAGCGTCGAGACGATGATGCCGTCGCAGTCGAAGTCGAGGTTCCGCAGGGCGGTCGACACGGCGTAGACGGGGCTGGCGTCGCCCACCTCGCCGGTGACGGTGAGTCCGGCGTCGGCGAAGGCGGCCAGGCCCTCGTCGAGGCTCTGGCGGGCCTTCGCCTGGACCTGGCCCTCGCTCCAGGCGCCGCTCGGGTGGTGCACCGGCACCACGAGGTGGAAGCGGGTGTCGGGCTCGTGGATGGCCTGCTCGCGGGCGTACTCCAGCAAGTGCCGGCCGACGAGGGTGCGGTGTGCGACGACGATGTAGGTGCCCATGTGTCCCCCTGTTCGTGGCTGCCTGGATGTGCGGTGCCCCTCGGGCGGGGCCGGTAAACCGCGGGTGACAGGGAACACCCGTTTCCCTTACATGGCGAAGAACGAATGGCTACCCTCGCCAGGACACGCACTCGCACAGGAGGTTTCCTGGGTGGAGATCACGGTCAGCGCACGGAACACCGAGGTCTCTTCAGCTTTGCGGGAAGCTGTCGAGGAAAAGATCGGCCGTCTGTCTCGGAAGGCCTCTGGCCTCCACCGAGCGGATGTCCACTTCTTCGAGGAACGCAATCCCCGAATCGCCGAGCGGGAGATCTGCGAGGTGATCGTCGACGGGCGGGGTCACCAGATCCGCTGCCGGGTGAGCGGGCCCGACACATTCGTCGTGGTGGATCGCGCCGCGGCGAAGCTCGAGCAACAGCTCGAGAAGGCCAAGACCAAGCTGATGCGTCGCCGCAACGCCGCAGCCGCCCAACGCAGCGTCGCCCGCCGCGAAACCGCCAACGGCACCAGCACCAACGGCGCCGGCTCCAACGGCACCACCGCACCCACGGCCGCCCGCGCTCTGCGCCGCGCGGTCTGACACCACCACCGCACGCCCGGGCCGCCGTCACGGGGTTCGGGCGGCGGTCAGGCCGGCGATCCACACCGCGCCGGCGGAGCGGAGCGACAGCGCGCCGCAGCGGAGGGTGGTGCCGGTGGTGACGACGTCGTCGACCAGGACGATGCGGGCCGGGTCGGTCAGGCGGCGTCGGGTCTCGACGGTGAAGCCCTCCCGGCGTTCGGCGCGGGTGCGTCCTGTCTGGGCGACGGCGCCGTGGCGGTGGAGCAACCCGACCGCGGGCACCCGCCAGCGTCGGGCCACCGCCCGGGCGAGGAGCTCCGCCTGGTCGAAGCCGCGGCGACGACGTCGTCGGTCGGTTGTCGGCATCCACGTCACCACCACGCCCGCGGGCGGGCGCAGCAGCGAGGCCATGTTGTCGGCCAGCCACCCGAGGGCGGCACGGTCGTTGCGATACTTCAGCCGGGCGACCAGCTCACGGGCCGGGCCTTCGTAGCTGAGCAGGGCGCGGACCACGTCGAGGCCCATCGCGGGCGCCACCAACGGCGGCGCCCGCCCCAGCTGCGCCCGACACGACGAGCACGGCGAGGCCCCGGCTCTCCCGCAACCACCGCAACTCCCTGGGTTCCACATGCTCCTGACAGT
>DATHJB010000041.1 GCA_035316325.1 Acidimicrobiales bacterium | reverse complement strand
AGGTCGGGACCCCGGAGGCGGCGAGGGCCGCGGCGGCCTCGGCCTTGAGCACCGGGCCGGCGGTCACGAGCGGCACGGCGGCGAACATCGCCTCGGGGCTGAGGGCCAGGGTGCGACGGTCGTCGCAGTCGGAGCAGCCGCGGGTGTGGGCGGTGATCATCGCCGCGGCGTCGCGGTCGAACCGGGTGGTGCCGGCGTCGGCGAGGAGGGTGCGCAGGGCGTCGCAGCGGGGCCGGCCCAGCTGCCACAGCGTCCAGGCGCCGATGGCATCGCCCAGCCGCTTCTTCAGTCGGAACAGGCGCTGGTGGGCGGCGTTGGCGGCGATGCCCAGCTCGTCGGCCAGCTCGCCGGCACCGAGACCGTGCCGCAGGTGGAGGTTGAGGATGCTGGCGTCGTCGTCGCCGAGCGCGGCCGACGCGGCCCACACGAGGTCGTCGCGCTCCCGGTCCGTCACCGGCCCCGCGGGGTCGTCGGCCACGCGTCGCTCCCGGTCGTGGTCGGCGAGCGCCGCCTGGTCGCCGACGGGCCGGGCCCGTTGCTCGACGGCCAGCCGGTTGAGGCCCTTGTTGCGGGCGATGCGCAGGACCCACCCGCCGAACGACTCGGGTTGCCGCAGCGCTCCGACCTGCTCCCAGGCGGTGGCGAAGGTCTCCTGCGCCACCTCGGCGGCGGTGTCGCGGTTGCGCACGATGTGCCACGCCACGTCGAAGGCCCGGTCGAACCACCGGTCGAACAGCTCGGCGAACGCCTCGCCGTCGCCGCCGACGGCCCGGCGGGCCAGCTCGACGTCATCGGAAGCTCCCGTGCGCACCGCGACCATCCCACCACACCCCGTCACCCGATCGTCACCGGAGTGCCGAGGTGCAGCCGCGCCTCGAGCGCCTCGGCCACGTCGTTGGGCACCCGGATGCACCCGTGCGACACCGCCTGGCCGATGCTGGCCGGGTCGTTCGTGCCGTGGATGCCCACCTGGCCGTCGCCGCCGGCGAACTCGGTGAGCACGTCGGAGTGGGCCGACAGGCCGAAGGCGAAGGGCCCGTAGGTGTCGTCGGGGTCGCCCGTGGCCAGCTTGTCGACCACGTAGAAGGCGCCCGTCGGGGTCGGGGCAGCGGAGGCCCCGACGGCGATGGGCGTGGTCAGCACCACCTCGCCGCCGTCGACGAGCGTCAGCGTGCGCGCCGCCAGGTCGATCTCGACCCGCTCGTCGAACTCCCGCACCTCGACGTCGGCCCGGGCGATCCACCCCGTCGACCCGTTGGGCCGGTCGGGGAGCGCCACGTGCAGCCAGTCGCCCTGCTCGTCGAGGACGAGCAGCGCCCGGGGCGAGCCGAACTCGGTGGTCGCCGGGAGGTGGTGGCTCGGCGGAGCGCCGGGCTCGGGCGACACGGCGAGCTCGCCGTCGGCCCGGGCCACGAGGGTCGTGCCCTCGGCGGAGGCGGTGGTCGGGGTGGTGGTGGGGGTGGTCGAGGCCGGGCCGTCGACTCCTGGGGAGCCGGCCGCGGCCTCGTCAGCGGGGGCGGACCCGCCGCCGCCACACGCCGCCGAGACGGCGACGGTGGCGGCCAGCAGGAGCGCCCGGACGTGGGTGCCCATCAGCCCGTGAAGTTCGGGTCGGCCGGGACCGACGGATCGACGGGCTCGGGGTCGGGACCGACCTCGGGCTCCGGCTCGGGCGCCGGGTTGGGATCGGGGCAGTCGGCGTCGGCGTCCTGCGGGCAGGGCTCGGGATCCGGGGAGCAGTCCTCCTCCACCGGGTCGCACGGGTTGCTCGTCAGGTCGTCGCAGGTCGCCACGAACGGCGGGCACTCGGGCTCCGGCTCGGGCTCCGGCGGCAGGCAGCCGTCGGGGCCGCAGGGATCGGTGGTCGGCGTGGTCAGGTCACCGGGGCCCGGGGGCTCGGCCGCGGCCACCGTCGCCGGCACCAGGACGGCGCCCAGGGTCATGGCGCCCAGCAGCATCCGGGTCAGTCGGTCGGTCAGGTGCATGTCGCTCTCCTTGCGTCGGCCCCTCCCTCCGAGGGGTTCGACGTTCCTGACCACCGACCGCCCGATCTCTTACACCCCCAAGGCTCGTTCGGAGGACGGCAGGATGCTGGTGTGGCCTACGACCCGACGATCTACCTCGGAGCCGCCCAGCACTACGCCGCCGGCCGCCCGCCCTACTCCGCCGGGCTCGTCACGACCCTGCACCGCGAGGTCGGTCTCGACGGCCATGGCCGCCTCCTGGACGTGGGCTGCGGACCCGGGATCCTCGCCGTCGAGCTCGCTCCCCACGTCGACGAGGCGATCGGCCTGGATCCAGACCCGGGGATGCTCGCCGAGGCCGCCAGGCGAGCCGCCCAGCACGGGGTCGCCGACGTCGAGTGGCGGCAGGGTGTGGCCGAGGACATCTCGTCTCTGCAGCTCGGCACGTTCTCGCTGGTCACCTTCGGCCAGTCGTTCCACTGGACCGAACGGGAGCGAGTCGCCGAGGCCGTCTACGACCTCCTCGATCCCGGCGGGTCGATCGTGCTCCTCGCCCACACCGTCGAGGGGCGTCCGGTGCCTCCGAACCCCGGCCACCCGCCGATTCCCCACGACGAGGTGCAGGACCTGGTCGAGCGTTACCTCGGGCCCCGCCGCCGGGCGGGACGAGGCTTCGCGTCGCCGCAACCGGACCGCTACGAGGACGCGCTGGCCCGCACCCGCTTCGGTGCGCCCCGCCACGTCTTCGCCCCCGGACGGCCGGACGTCGTGCGCGACGTCGACAGCCTCGTCGCCGGCTGCTTCTCGATGTCCTGGTCCGCTCCCCACCTGTTCGGTGACAGGCAGCCGCCGTTCGAGGCAGAGCTGCGGGCCCTGCTGCTCAGCCGCTCCCCCGAAGGGCTGTTCTGGGACTGGCCGGGCGACACGGAGCTGGTCATCGCCACGAAACCGCCCTGACCTCAAGGGCTCGGGGTCGGACCGCCGACTACGCAGGCGGCAGGACGCAGAACTCGTTGTCGTCGGGATCGGCCATGACGACCCGGTCGACGTCGCCCTGGCCGATGTCGACCCGGGTCGCGCCGAGCGCCACGAGACGTTCGACCTCGGCGTGCTGTTCGGCTCCGTCGAGCGGCGCGACCTCGAGGCGGAGCCGGTTCTTGCCGAGCTTCGGGGACAGTGGCGGACCACCCCAGGTGATCAACGGCCCGGTGCCGTCGGGAGCACGGATCGCCGTCTCCTCGTCCTGATCCCAGACCAACGGCCAGCCGAGCACGGCGCTCCAGAAGTACCCGACCTCTCGCGTCCCGTCACAGGTGATCGAACCCAGGCGCCCGCAGCCCGCGAGGAACGAGTTGCCCGGTTCGATCACGCAGAGCTCGTTGCCCTCGGGATCAGCCAGCACGACGTGGCCCTCTTCGGGTCGCTGCCCGATGTCGATGTGGCGCGCGCCGAGCTCGACGAGCCAGTCCACCGAATCCCGCTGGTCGTCCAGGGACGTGCTCGTCAGATCGAGGTGGAGCCGGTTCGGGCCCACCTTGGGCTCCGGGACCGGCATGAAGTCCATCCGGAACCTCGTGCCGTCGGTCGGCAGGAGACGGACCTCCTCGGCGGTCTCGTCAGCGACCTCCCAGCGCAGTGCCTCGGCCCAGAACCGCGCGAGGCCCAGCGGATCGTTCGCATCGACGCAGAGCGCAACGAGCCGAAGAGACATCCCGCCCCTCAGCATCGCAGCCGGGCGACGACGTCTCCCGACATTTGTCGACGCCGGACTGGTGCCACCTGTCGAGCGTCACCCGAGGGCTGACGACTTCTCAGGTCCAGCGCACGGGGTTGTCCGTGGTGATCGCGGCTCGGAAGACCTGGGCCAAGAGGTCGACGAACTCGATGCGGTAGCTGTCCGGTCGTCCCTGATGTCGTTCGGCGCGCTGTTCCAGGCGCATGGCCCGGAACAGCTCACGGGGCGGTTCGGTCCGGCTCACGAGGTAGACCCCGTGCGGGTCGAATCCCATGTCGATCCCGCTCCCGTCGGCCTGTACGAAGGCGTTGAGGTGAAAGGCCCTGCCCGCGCCGATGGCGTCGTAGTCGTTGACGATGATGCCGGTACCGACGTCGACCAGGTACCAGTTGTCGCCCAGGTCGCTCCGGTGCTCGAACAGGGCCAGCTCTGCGAGTGCTCGCACCGCGGCAGCCGGGTTCGTGGTGCCGCCGTTGAGGTGGGGGATCTCGGTGCTGAGGGTCGGGAACAGATCCCGACCTGCCCTCCCCAGAGCGGCATCGAAGGCCTGCAGGTCTGGCCAACTCGCCGCCCGGACACGAGCGAGCTCCATGTCGGGGTGCTCGCAGCAACCGCGCATCCAGGCGTCGAAGCGGCGCCAAGGCTCGGGGTCACCGCCTTCGGGCAGGTCAAGGGTGAGCCAATCGTCCTCGTCGCGGATCAGCAGCTCGGGCGCGAACGGCGGCGGCCTGGTCAGGCCCTCGCGGCGACACGTGCACTCCACGCTGGCATCGAGCCCCATGGGTGATCGATCCTTCGTCGGGGCGGCTCTACGACGGGAGGCCGTAGTCGATGAGCGTGGCGTTCCCGTCGGTCACGTCGACGCCGTGGGTGGAGCTGGTGCGATCCGGGTTCGCCCCTGGCATCGGCCAGCACCCGCCCAGAGCGACCACGCCGGCACCCGACGCGAAGCCACGCAACAGCCTCTTCATCGATCCCGCGCCCTTCACCTCCACAGCCAACTGCCACCCACGCTAAGGGCGTCGCCGTGATCACCACATCCGTAATCGCACGGATTCTCGCCGACGCCAGGACCCAGCGGCCGAACGTTCGGCCGGCGGGGAGCCGGGACACCCACAGCCCCAGGACGCAGGCCGACCGCCGCTTCCTCGAACCTCTGAGCCCCGACGACAGCCACACCATCGTCGCCGCCCTCGAACGCCTCCTCCTCCGGGCCGAACCCAGCTGAGCTGGCGTTCCGGGACGGCCTGGGGCCACAACTTCAATGACAAGGTCGCTTGTCATTACGACAAGTGTCCTTTACAGTTCTGTGCATGGCCGCCAACACGACGATCGAACAGCGCCAGCGAACCGCCTACCGCCGGGACATGGTGCCCGCGATCACCGGCTACGCGGTCGTCCTCGCTCTGGCCCTCTCCCTGGTCGGCGACAAGGTCGACCGCGTCGGCGAATGGGTCCTGCTCCTGCTTCCCATCGTCCCCGCGCTGTGGGGCGTGCGGGCCGTGGTCCGGCATCTCCGTCGGATCGACGAGTACCAGCGATCCCTGCAGCTGGAGGCCATGGCGGCCGGCTTCGGCGTCGCCATGGTCACGGCCATCACACTCGGCTTCGTCGGCGTCGGCGGCGCTGCCACCCGGGCGGCAGGGTGGATCGTCTACGGCGCCGGCATGGGTACGTGGGCGCTCGTCGCCCTCGTGCAGGGCCGCCGAAGGTGAGAAACCGACTCCGAGTGCTCCGGGCAGAGGCGGGATGGAGCCAGGCCGCGCTCGCCGAGCGCCTCGGGGTCTCCCGCCAGACGGTCAACGCCATCGAGACCAGCCGCTACGACCCCAGCCTGCCTCTCGCCTTCGCCATCGCTGCCGTCTTCGAGCTACCGATCGAGGAGCTCTTCTTCCCCGACGCCAACCCGACCGAGATCACCAGTTGACGTACAGCATCCTGCTGTCACCCGACCACGCCCGAGCCCGGCAGAGTGCCGCCTATAGTGGATCTCAGATACCTGAAAGCTCGATATAGACCCGACAAGGCGGAGGGGGCGAAGTGATCGTCGAAGAGACCGTCGACCGGCTGAGGATCCTCACGATCGCCCGGCCGGAGCGGCGCAACGCTCTGTCGCGAACGATGGCGCAGGACCTGATCGGCGCGGTGGGCCGCTTCGGCGACGACAAGTCGGTCGACGTGGTGCTGCTGACCGGCCGCGGTGGCGAGGCGTTCTGTGCCGGCGCCGACCTGAAGGAGATGGCAGCCGACCAGGCCGCGGGCAAGGCATTCGAGCCGATCCTTCCCGACCTGTACCGGGCGTTGTTGGCGACCCCCAAGCCGACGGTGGCGGCCGTCAACGGCGACGCCGTGGGCGGCGGGTTCGAGCTCGCGCTCGCCTGCGACGTGCGCGTCGCCAACGACGCCGCCCGCTTCGGCCTGCCCGAGGCCCGATCGGGGATGGTCCCCCGCTTCGGCGTGCTCGCCCTGGCGGCGCTCGGGGCCCGGGCGCTCGCCGCCGAGCTGGGCATGTCCGGAACGTTGGTGCCGGCAAGCCGCTTGGCGAACGCCGGCCTGCTCAGCCGCGTCGTCCGGGCCGACGCGGTGCGCAGCACGGCACTGGAGCTGGCCCGCTCGCTGGCCGCCGCGCCGCCTGGCGCCGTCGCCGCCGTGAAGGACCTGTTGGTGCGGGCGCCGCTCGCCCCCTTGGTCGACCTGCCCCACCAGCTCCCCGAGGTCGGCTCCTACGGCTCCGCCGAGTGGGCCGCCGGGGTCGCGGCGTTCGGTGAGGCCCGGCCGGCGTCCCACCGCTGAGCAGCTCACCCGTCCAGAAGTACCCCGTAGCCGCCGTCGACCGTCAGGACCTGGCCGGTGACGTAGGCGGCGAGGTCCGAGGCCAGGAAGGCGACGGCACCCGCGATGTCGTCGGGGCGACCAGCCCGTCCGAGAGGGGAGCGCCCGGACGGGCTGGTCGCGTCGTCGGTGGCGTCGTCGCGGCGGTAGGTGGTGAGGTTCCGGCCGGTCAGGACGACCCCTGGGCAGACCGCGTTGACCGTGATCCCGTCGGCAGCGACGTCGGCGGCGAGCGATCTGGTGAGACCCAGCACTGCGGCCTTCGACGCCGAGTAGGCGCTGCGGTGGCGGAAGCCCCGGACGGCCGCCAGGGAGGCGATGTTGACCACGCGCCCCCACCCGCGCTCCCGCATCACCCGAATCGCCGCCTGCGTCATCATGAAACCGCCGCGGACGTTCACCGACATCTGCTCGTCGAACGCCTGGATCGGCACGTCGGCGTTGTCGGCCCGGTCGGCACCGTGCGGTGCCGCCGCGTTGTTCACGAGGATGTCGCAACCGCCGAGCTCGCGCGTGCACCGATCGACGATCGAGGCAGCCGAGCCCTCCGCGCCGACATCCCCGACGACCAGGGTGGCCCGGCCACCCCGGGCGAGCAGCTCATCGACCAGAGCCGACGGCCCGGGCTCTCGACGGACCCGTCCGTCGACGTCCTCGACCGGCGAGGGGCGGCCGAGGTCGTTGACGGCGACGGCGGCGCCCGCCCCGGCCAGCATCCGTGCCACCGCGGCCCCGATGCCGTCGAGTCGACCGGCGCCCGTCACCAACGCCACCCGGCCGGCGAGCGCATCGGGAGCGAGCATCGGCGCTGGGTCAGCTGCGCCGGGCCCGCAGCCGCGGGTTGGCGAGCGCGCTGAGCGCATCGGCCGCGAAGCTGGACACCACGTACATGACCGTCCCGACGAGCACGACCCCCTGGATCATCGGGTAGTCGCGGCTGAGGACGGCGTTGTACGCCAGCCGACCGAACCCCGGCCAGTTGAACACCGTCTCGATCACCACCGCGTTGGTGATGAGGATGACGATGTAGACGGCGGCGAACCCGATCACCGAGACGCACGCGTTCCGGGCCGCGTACTTCCACACGACCAGGCGCTCGGGCAGCCCCTTGGCCCGGTGCATCTTGATGTACTCGCTCGACATGACCTCGATCATGCTGGTGCGCATCAGCCGCGTGATGCTGGCGGCCAGGATCAGGCCCATGCTCAGGCCCGGCATGACGTAGTTGCGCCAACTGCCGGTGCCGCTGGTCGGCAGCCAGCCCAGGTTCACCGACAGCCACAGCATCAGCAGCAGGCCGAGCACGAAGCTCGGCAGCGACTGGCCGACCACGGCGACGAGCCGGGCGATCAGGTCCCAGACGGTGCCGCGGTGGACACCGCTCAGGATGCCGAGCGGCAGGCCGATCAGCAGGGCGAACCCCAGCGACACGAGTGCCAGCCGGATCGAGCTCGGGAGCACGGCCCGGATGGTGTCGGCGACGGGTTGACCGCTGGTCACCGAGGTGCCGAGGTCACCCTTCGCCGAGTCGCCGAGGAAGCTGAGGTACTGGCCGGGGAGTGGACCGTCGAGGCCGAGCTTGTCCTCGAAGTGGGCCACCTGCTCCTCGGTCGCGTTGGGTGGCAGCAGCAGGTCGAGCGGATCTCCGATCGCCCGACCTGCCGCGAACACCACGACACTGACCAGCAGCAGCGTGAGCAGCGCTTCGAGCGCCCGTCGACCGAGGTAGCGCATGGTCGGCTACTCCAGGAACAGCAGCTCGCTGATGTCCATGTCCGAGGTCGCCTGGCCGAGGTCGAGGTCGGCCGGCACCTTCGCCGGGTTGCCCGCCCAGAGCTGCTGCACCTCGGCGACGGGCGTCCGCAGGAAGTTCTCGTCGATGTAGGCCTGGGCTTCCTCGAGCTGGGCCAGGTACTCGTCGTCGCTGGGGGCCGTCTCGAGCGCCTCGATGAAGGCGTCGATCTGGGGGTCGTCGTGCAGCGTCAGCGCGCCGGTCGAGTGCATCAGGACCCGCAGCGTCGGATCCGGGTACCGGAGGTCGGCATCTCGGATCCAGGCCACGCTGTTCGCCAGGGCCGGATCCCGCTCGACCATCTGCTCCCGGATGGTGGTGTACTCGGTCTGGACGATCTCCGGATCGAGCCCGATCTCGCTCCAGTAGCCCGCGATCGCCTCCATGAGCTGCGGACCCTCGGAGAGGCCGGGGAGTGAGTAGGAGAAGAGCTTGACCTGCGTGCCCTCGGCGCCGGCTTCCTCGATGAGTGAGCGAGCCTCGTCCGGGTCGTAGGGGATCTCGCCGGGCCCCGAGTAGCCGATCGAGGTCGGCCAGTCGGGGAAGAAGTTCGCGGGCTCGGCCTTGCCGTCGAAGATCGTGTCGATGATCGTCGTCCGGTCGATCGCCAGGGTCATGGCCTCGCGGACCTTCGGGTCGGCGAAGATGCCCTCCCACTGGTTGAGGAGCCACAGCTCCACGTGGGACAGCACCGGTGAGGCGATGACCACGGAGCCGCTCGACTCGGCGTCGGCGACCAGGTCACGGGGGATGTCGATGAAGTCCGCCTCGCCCGTCTTCAGCATGTTGACGCGGGTGGTGGCGTCGTTGACGTTCATGAAGACCAGGTGGTCGAACCGGGGCGGCCCTCGCCAGTAGTCCTCGTTGGCGACGAGCGTGATCTTGGTGTTGCCCGGCTCGGCCGCGTCGAACATGTACGGCCCACTCCCGACCGGGTCGGTCACGAAGTTGCCGCCGCCCTCCACGAACGCCTTCGAGACGACGTAGGCCTCCTGGCCGTCGAGCCGGGTCAGGCGCAGGTGGAACAGCGGTCGAGGCAGGTTGAAGTCGAACTGCACCGTGGTCGGGTCGACGACGGCGACGGCCCTCAGCTCGTTGCGCATCGTCGCCGCCCAGGAGGTGACCGAGTCCTCGGACGTGGCGCGCTCGATCGAGAACTTCACGTCCTCCGCAGTGATGGGATCCCCGTTGTGGAAGGTCGCGTCGTCGCGGAGGGTGACCGTCAGGGAGGTGTTGTCCTCGCTGTACTGCCAATCGGTTGCGAGGCCGGTGGTCGTGTTCGGCTCTCCATCGGCATCGAGCCCGATGAGGGGGTCGAACAGCGGCGAGATGTAGGGCTTGATGGCGGCACCGCTGGATATGGGATCGAAGCTCTCCCGGATGCCGGTGATCGCGATCGTCAGGTCACCGGCCTCGAGGTCCGCCGCCGAGGCGCCGCCTTGATCCGCTCCGTTCCCCGTGGTCCCGTCGTCCGAGTCGTCGCCACCGCACGCAGTTGCCACCAACGCAACCAGCGCGAGCAGCACGAACGGAAGTCGATGAAGTCGCATCTACCTTTGCCCCCCTACGGATACCCGATCGAACGTTCGGTAAGTTGATCGTATCTCACGTACGGTGTCAAGAGCCGAGGAGGAGACATGGCACCCATGAACATCATGATCGACCGGGACGTGATGGTCCCCCTGCGTGACGGCACGCGCCTGGCGACCGACGTCTTCCGCTCGGCGGACGACGGTCCGCACCCGACCCTCCTCCTGCGGACCCCCTACAACAAGCGCAACCGGGCGACCTGGGGCCCGGCCCTGCTGGAGTTCGACGACGCGCTGGAGCGGGGCTACGCCGTGGTCGTGCAGGACTGCCGGGGGACGGGAGCCAGCGAGGGGACGTTCGCTCCGATCCTGCAGGAGCGCGGGGACGGCCACGATGCGATCGAGTGGGCGGCTGAGCAGCCGTGGAGCAACGGTCGCGTCGGGATGTGGGGGATGTCCTACATGGGGGTGACCACGCTGCAGGCGTGCGTCGACGCCCCCGCCGCGCTGAAGGTCGCCGTGGCCTACATGACCGCCGGCGACCACTCCTCGTCGTGGGGCCGCACGGGCGGCGCCTTCGAGCTCGGGTTCAACCTCCGCTGGGCGCTCGACCAGGCCGCGGGGCAGCTCGCTCGCTCCGGGGCGGTCGACGAGGCGCTGGCCACGGAGGTCCGCGACGAGGTCGACCGGTTCTGGGCCGATCACCGGGGGTTCTACGCCTCGAACCTCGATCCCGCGCGCATCGCACCGGCGACCGCCACCGTCGTCCCCAGCTACCGGCAGCTGCTCGAGCAGGACGACGCGGTGATGGCCGGCATCGACACCATCGCTCAGGCCGAGCGGTTCTCGGTGCCCGTGCTGGCGATCGCCGGCTGGCAGGACGGCATGCTGCGGTCGCTGCTCCGGCTCCATGCGGCGCTCGTGGGCAAGGGCCCCGAGCATCTGCGGGACCACCACCGACTGATCGTCGGGCCGTGGGACCACGGGGCCTACCTCAGCCCGATGACCGGCGCGATGGCCGGGGTCCGCCACTTCGGACCGGGCGCGGTCGGAGGCCGCGTGGGGCTGAAGGACCAGGCGCTCTCCTTCCTCGACCGGTGGCTGGTCGACGACACAGCGCCGCCGTCCCCGAAGGTCCGCTACTTCGACATGGGGCCCAACCGGTGGGTCGACGACGACGTCTGGCCGCCGGAGGCCGAGACCGGGCGCTGGCACCTGTGGAGCGGGGGCCGCGCCAACTCCCGCCGCGGCGACGGCCGGCTGGCGCGGCTGCCACCCCCGGCGCAGCCGAGCGACGGCTTCACCTACGACCCGATCGATCCGGTGCCGACCGTCGGTGGGCGCAGCCTGCTCTACCCGTTCACCCCGAGCGGCTTCCAGGAGCAGTCCGCGGTCGAGGACCGTGACGACGTGCTCGTCTACACGTCCGCCGCGCTGGTCGAGCCGGTGACCGTCCGTGGAAGCCTCGCGCTCGACCTGTTCGTGCGCACCAGCGCGCCCACGACGGACTTCGCCGCCACGCTGGCCGACGTCTCGGACGACGGCTCGTTCTCCGTCGCCGACGGCATCACCCGGCTCGACCCCGGCGTCCCTGGCGAGCTGCGGCGCGTCGTGATCGACCTGGGCGACACGTCCTACCGGTTCGACGTCGGGCACCGGATCCGGGTGAACCTCACGAGCAGCTCGTTCCCGCGCTTCGACCGCAACCGCAACGTCGCCCCGGACGCCGACGGGCCGGCGTGCGCCGTGGCCGTGCAGCACGTCCTCCACGACCCGGAGCACCCGTCCGCCCTGGTCCTGCCCCACCCGACGTCACCGGCCTAGGGCTTCCTGTCCGGGGGTTGAGGTTGCAGATCCACCTCGTTGGAGGGGTGGTGGTGGACCCTGTGGTTCCTTCCACAGATCCAGAGGAGCCCACCACCGTGACCCCGGCAGAGATCATCTATCAGCGACGTGCCCGTGTGCT